>NZ_JBNGOX010000033.1:0-64052 GCF_050589785.1 Carboxylicivirga caseinilyticus
AAAGTGCCTGTTTTCGGGGTTTTGTTACACTTTTAAGATAGTGATAATTACTTAATTATCAAAGAAATAAATCAACTTCTGAATATCCCTAATTAATTCACAAGGAACTGGTTCTAACAGTATTCTTTACAAGAATTTTAAAGCACTTATTGAAGCGGTTCCTGAAATGAATATTGTTAATAATGATGATGAGCATGGTTATGATGTAACAACAGCATCTCAATTTACGATTATGCTTTATGATCTTGGCTTTACATCAACCATTGCTCCTTATACCTATAATAGTTTCTGGAATTCATTGGTTTCCAGTGTTAATCAGGCCAGACCCGGTGCAATTGAACGAAATTACGTGCAATGTTATGATGGCGGCGCCTATAATAATCCTTGTGATTGGAAAATTGGCGATGTCCCCGTATGGGCTGGCAAATTAAACTATGATGATAAAAATTCAGTTAACAGCATAATGACCGGCTGGAGGGATAATTGTGATGTGAAAGGTGGATTTATCTGGGTATTTAATGATACCGGAATGAGTCCGTCATCATGGACTTCAGTAATCAATCCAATCTTTGAAGGTACAGGCATTAAATCTTATATAAGTGTAAATAATGAAGAGTCTGTAAATACAACCTACATTAAAGTACTGGAAGGTGAATCTGTATCGTTAGAACCCGAATATAAGGAAGGAAACTGGAGTTGGAAAGGTCCGGATGGATTTACTTCTAATTCCAATATGGTTACGCTATCTGATATTACAATTGAATCAGGAGGTAATTACATTGTAAAATACGTAGATCCTGACGGAGTTGATTACACAAAAAACATTTTAGTCCAGGTGGAGAAGAATACCGAAAACTCAGTTGCTTCCTTTTATGATAATTGGGATTATTATGGTAGCTATGAGATTTCGCTGGCATTGGGAGAGTATGATTCCGAAAGTCTGAATACACTGGGTATTGGTGCGAATAATATTACGTCTGTAAAAGTTGAGCCAGGTTATGGTGTTGTTGTATATTCTGAAGATAATTTTTTGGGCGATTATACCTGTATCACAGGTGATATGAGTTATCTTGATAACTGGAACAAACGCATAAATTCACTCAAGATTATTGAATTACCTTCTGGTACAGGAACGGGTTTAAAAGCCGATTACTATAGCGGTAACAATTTTAATGTGTTAAAAGGATCAAGAATTGATGAGTCCGTAAATTTTGATTGGGGAACCGGAGCTCCTTTAGCAGGAATGCCAGTTGACAACTTTTCAATCAGATGGTCGGGTAAAATTGAACCGCTCTTCACAGGCACCTATACTTTTTATATAACAAGTGATAATAGCCGTAGATTATGGATTAATAATCAATTAATTATCGATAAGTGGATCAATGATTGGGATATAGAATATAGTGGATCGATTGATCTTGAGGCCGGAAAAAAATATGATATAAAACTTGACTACTGTGAATACGAAGGTGGAGCGAACATTAAGTTTCATTGGTCGAGTGATATGCAAATGAAAGAAATAGTACCAACAAAACAGCTTTATCCTGAAGATCAGATTAATGGTTTGGGTGACATGATGCATACAAATAGTGATCTTAAGGTATGGCCAACAGTTGTTAATGATGGTATTTTAAATGTTCGATTTGAGAATGAAGCAAAGCTTTCCGGATGTAATTATTCTATAATCAACATAAATGGAAGCCTTGTAGATAGTGGTGAAATAACACAAAACAGACAAATAACTTTAAAAACATTGACTGCCGGAATGTATATCATACAAATTACCAATGCAGAAAAACGCTACATCCATAAAATAATCATAAAATAATACAATGAAGCCCGGTTAGAAATGTGTAATAATTCTAATCGGGCTTTTTTTCTGATATATTTCAATTTTTGGCAATTAATACTGTAGCATGCGCATCAGTTAATCAATTCTCCAATTAAAAAAGAGATCATTTTTTTTTAAGGATGATTAATTTATCTTCAATTCGAAATTGAGAAATTCTCGTTTTTTATTGTATTCCTTGATAAGTATTTGCTGTAATTGTTTGTTTTTTGAGGCTGCTTCGAAAACTTCTTTTTTTATTTCAACAAGGCGTTCATCACTGATGCCTTCAGAGTTATTCAATTCGCTGGAATAAGGAATTAACAAAGTAGAGGCTAAGTCAGAAGCCTCGTCGTTGTTACGAATTGTCATAAAGCAAAAAGCGTTGAAGAAAGGCGAAAATTCGTTTTGCTCAAGACTTTGTACTTCATTAATATTTGCGCAAAGGTGAACGTAAACCTGGTTGCGAAATTTATCAACCAAATAAAATCGCGAAGCAATAATACCTAAAGAATCAATGGAGATAGAAGGGATGGACTTTTTGTATAAACTATTTTTAAAAATGTCCTTAAATTTATTGTCGTTGTTTAAGGCAGCATTGAATTCTTGCTTAATTAAGCTGGTGTCGGGCAATAAGGATTTAAAGTGAGAGTACAATTTTGTCGTTTCCGAGTAATTCCGAAACAGGTAATCGTTATATGCCCACATGGCATTGCCAAATTCCTTTAATTTGATTTTAGAATTTAAAGAATCTGCTTCAGAATACATGATTATTTTATCTTGTCTTTTCTCGAAATAAACACGATAAAAATCAGATAAATTAATGTCTGCCGCTTGATGAGACCAATTGCAAGAGGTTAATAATGAAATAACTATAAGAGTTATTGACAGTTTAAATGGCATAGTGTTAGATTAGGTATAGAATGTAATACAGAAAAAATTTAAGAAATTAACGGTTCTTAGCTATCAGAGCTGCCACAACAGCAGCACGTAATCCACCATCAATATTAACAACGGTAAGGTTGGGAGCACAACTGGCCAGCATACTGGTTAATGCAGCTTCTTTGGCTCTGAAACCATATCCCACCGATGTAGGAACGCCAATTACAGGTAATGCAACCAATGACGATACAAATGGAGCCAGTGCTCCTTCCATTCCGGCAACCACAATCACAGCTGCCACATCCTGCTCAACTCCTGATTTAATGGCTTCCAAAACACGGGTTGGATGAGCGATACCCCGATCTTCGAAAACGAGAGGTTCAACACCTACCGCCTTTAAAATCACTTCGCACTCGTAGGTTACAGGATGATCTGCCGAACCGGCACTAATCACCAAAACTTTTCCTTTGGGCTTTGGCATTTCACCAATAACAGTAGCATTTACCGACCATAAAACAGGATAATGATCTTTAAAATGATCATTCAACTCTTTATAAAAAGGACTTCGGGAAATGACAACACGAGGATGTTTTTCAAGAAGTTTAGTAGTTAGTTCAAGGGTTTGATCCAACGTTTTATATTCGCCATAAATAATCTCCGGAATATTGGTTCGCATACCTCGGTTTACATCCAGAATATAACGACTGGCTGTTTCCATCCATTCCAGTGAAAAATGTTGATGGGCTTCCTCCTTTGAAATCTCCCCACTTTGTATCTTGTCAAATAACTCGTCGAATGTCATTTTTACTCTTTTCTGAAAATTTGCTTGCTGCTAAACGTATGCTTTTTTTACCTTGTTGATTCGCTTATCATACTCATTGGGTCTTGAACGTTTGATATCAATGGTAATAAATAAAGCAGCTTCCTTTCCTAAATCAAATAAATGTTCTCTAAATTCTGTATCAGCTAAAGCTAAGTAACTTTCGGCTTTTGAAAATTCTATTCTTATGTGTTCATCATCATCAAAACGACAACGCACATCAAAATCGTTTGTTTTATCAATCACGAACTTTTCGATTTCTTTAATTACAGAAATGCGTTCAGGGTATAAAAAGTGTTTATAATTGATACGTGTTGCAAGGCAACTTTCTAAATTAGCTAACAAAGGATCAGCTCCAAATTCGATGGCAATGTCTTTTGTTTCGCTGGATGTAATATCCAATTCAGCTAATGGTGACCTCACTCCATACTCATCCAATGCTATTTTACCCGGTCTGAAATTTCCCAGATCACTTGCTGTTGTACCATCGTAAATTGCTAAAGCATCTTTGGGTATTTGAGCCAAAATGCTGCTTTTACAGAAATAACACCTTTTAACCGGATTTTCTTTTACTGTTTCGCTTGGCTTAATTTTGTATATCTGAAGATTTGTTGAACCCAAATTTCTGGCTTGAACCTTTATAGAATCTACCGAAGCACGGTTAAAACCATTATCAACCCATACAGGAATAATGTTGGAATTTGCTTTCATTGCAGCTCCAAGTACTGCACTGCTGTCAAAACCTCCTGAAAACAACAGGTAACCTTCGGTGTTTTGCTTAAACCATTGGATAAGCTGATCTGCTTTGGTCATTTTGCAAGCTTTAAGTTAGATAATCAACGGGTACTAATGGGTTTAGCCTGTTGAAGATAGGAAGATTTATTGAAAAACTAGCTAAACTTCATTTCGATAAGCTTGAGACGAATGATAATACTATTAAAGTCGGTCCTATAAAATTGTTTTTATGTATCAGTAAATGAATACTATACGTTAAGTTGTGACGTAGGTGGAATTTGACATAACAAAAATGACCCACATTTGTGAGTCATTTTTATGTTTTTGTTTACACATCATTTCTAACCAAATCTTCGTCTTTCGGTTTGAATAATTTGTTGCGTGCTCTTACTGCCAGGTTATACATTACCGGAGCCATAATAAGGGTAAGAACTGTTGAGGTTGTTAATCCAAAAATAACAGTCCATGCCATTGGCGACCAGAAATCAGCATTATCACCTCCGAAATAAATGTTTGGATCGAGCTTTTCAAATAAACTGAAGAAGTCGAAATTCAAACCAATAGCCATTGGTATTAGTCCTAATACGGTAGTAATGGCTGTTAGTAATACAGGTCGAAGACGTGTTTTACCAGCTCGAATGATACTGTCAATTTCTTCCTGACGTGATAATCGGCCATGTTCGCTCATTCCCAGTTCATCCTTCTTCTGTTTTCGTACCAGATCGATGTAGTCAATTAATACAATACCGTTGTTAACCACAATACCGGCCAACGATACAATACCCAAACCTGTCATCAGGATAACGAAATCCATTTTGAAGGTTCCCAATCCCATAAATACACCAATGGTACTTAGTCCAACAGTTCCAATGATGATTAATGGCTTGGCTCCCGAATTGAATTGGGTAATCAGAATCATTGCAATTAAGGCCAAAGCAAACAGTAGTGCTCCAACCAGGAAGTCTGCTGTTTCCTGTTGATTTTCCTGTTCACCGGTCATTTTCCAGGAGTAGTTGCCGGGCATTGTATATTCATCAAGTAAAACACGAATTCTTGCATTTATCTCATTGGCATTGTAACCTTCAATTACGTTTGAACTTAATGTGATTACCCTTGTGTTGTCAACACGAATAATCTTTTCGTAAGTCGATGCATATTCATATGTAGCTACAGCCGAAATAGGAATCAGATGATGAACACCATTTTTATCTACTTTTAGTTTTTGATTCATGAGAGTAGAAACATCATTGCGGTATTCGTCTTTTAAACGAAGCATGATATCAAATTCATCCTCACCATCTTTAAATTTGCCGATCTCTTTACCATAAAGAGAGGTTCGCAAAGCCATTGCTACAGCCTGTGTTGAAAGGCCCATTCGACGAACCTTATCACGATCGATAAACATTTGCATTTCTGGCTTATTGATGTTCAGATCCATTTCCAGGTTTTCGATTCCGGGAATATGGTCTTCATCGATAACACGTTTAATGTCAGCTGTTAAATCAATTAGCTTTTCATAATTGTCACCGCCAATTTCGATGTTGATAGGTTTACCAACAGGAGGTCCGTTATCTTCTTTTTCAATAAAGAATTTCGCACCCACAAAACCTTTAAATGCATCCGTTAATTTAGACATTATTTCACGGGTGCTGTGTCCGTTTCGATACTGATAATCAACAAAGGTAATGGTGGTAAGTGATTTGTTGGGCGAACGACCTGAATCGAATAAACCACCTTTTCCGGTTCCAACACTAACTCCTACAGACTTAATAATATCCATGTAAGGATCCAGTGTTTCGTACAGAATGTTCTCGGCATCCACAGTTACCTGATCTGTTACTGATATGTCAGTACCCAAGGGTAGTTCCATGGTAACGTAGATAGTTTGAGGTTCATTCTGAGGGAAAAACAATACTTCTGTTTGTATCATTCCATAAAAAACAATTGAAAACAGAAACAAGAATATAGATCCGCCAAACAACCATTTACTGGTTCTGCGACCTAAAGCTTTACGAAGTGTATTTTCGTACTGGTTTTCGAGAAATGGTAAAAATGTATGCTGAAACCAGATAGCAGAAGGTTTTAGCACATATTTATTAAGTGCTGTAATCAATAAAGGAAGAATGAGGATATTACCCCATAAGATGCTTCCCGACAAATATGCAATAACACCTAAGAAAGCAATTGCGCCTGTTACATAAAAATATTTCCGAAAGCTTTTTTCTTCTTTAACATCTTCCAGCTTCATAAAATTAGAGGCATAGGCAGGATTAAGTACCAAGGCCACAAAAAGTGAAGAGGAGAGTACTATGATTAATGTAACTGGTAAATAGCTCATGAACTTACCCACAATACCAGGCCAGAAAACCAATGGAATAAAAGCCGCCAGCGTAGTAGCAGTTGATGAAATAATTGGAATAGCAATTTCGCTGGTTCCGTTCTTCACTGCCTTGGACGGTTTGACCCCATGCTCCATCATCCGGTACACGTTTTCAATAACCACAATGGCGTTATCCACCAGCATACCCAAGGCCAGTACCAGCGAGAAAAGAACCATAGTATTGATAGTATAGCCTATCTGTTTCAGAATCATCATAGAGATGATCATAGACATTGGTATGGCCAGACCCGAGAATATGGCATTACGTAAACCTAAGAACATGTATAAAACGATCATAACAAAGATCATCCCCAGAAAAATGCTGTTCTCAAGATTGGTAATCTGGTCGCGAACAAACACCGACTGATCATCTGTAACAGTGATGGTCAAATCTTTTGGTAACGTTTCACTCTCTTGTTTGTCTTTGATTATACCTAGAATCTTATCCGTTGCATCCAATAGGTTTTCACCACTTTTTTTCACAATCGAGAGGGTTACAACCGATTTATGGTTTAACCTTGAGATCGAACTCTGTTCTTCAAAACCATCAATTACATCAGCCACATCTTTAATGTACACAGCACGGCCATCCACTTCCTTTACGATGGTATTGCGGATTTCTTCCATGTTGGTGTAATCAGCTTGTACACGAATGGATCGACGGGTACCATCTACCTTAACTTCGCCGGCACCAACTGTAAAATTCTCAGTCTGAACAGCCAGTTCAATATCCATGAAGCTAAGGTTGTATGCTTCCAATCGATAAGGATCCACATGGATTTTAATCTCACGCTCATCAACACCACGAATATCTGCTTCACGAACTTCGCGCAACGTTTCAAAATCGTCCTGTAGTTCTTCGGCAAATTTTTTCAGCTCATAAATAGAATAATCACCAGAAAGGTTGATGTTTAATACTGGGAACTCTGAGAAGTCAATGTCATCAACAATTGGTTCGTCCATTAAATCATCCGGAAGCTCACTTAAGGCTTTATCTACTTTGTCTTTAACGTCAAGTTTTGCCTGATCAACAGCTACATCAGTTTCGAATTCAACAATTATCAAACTCATGTCCTGAAAAGAGTTGGATGACATACGTTTTACACCATTCAGATCTTTCAGTTCTTTTTCTATCGGTCGTGTAATCAGGTTTTCTATATCGAGCGGACTATTGCCGGGATGAGGTGTGCTAACCGAGATATATGGTATCACAATCTCCGGAAAAAGTTCGCGTTGCATCGACGTATACCCTAACCATCCTGCAACTATTAGGAATAGAGTCAGGATGTAGATGGTATTTTTATTATCCAGGGCCCAAAATGTAGGTTTAAATTTCCGGGTCGAAACTTTTTCCTTGGGTCTATTATCTTCTGTCATTGTTTCAATTTTCGGTTTAGGTATTACAATGAAATTGCTGATCCGTCAACAACCTGAGCATAGCCTGTAGTAATTAGCTGGTCACCTTTGCTAAGACCTTCTGTTACCAGAGTATTATTGTTATCCTTGATTCCGGTTTTGATGTATTGTTTCTTGGCAATGGATTTACCTTCGTCTTGTGACGCGATAAAAACAAATTCGCCGCTAAAGTCTTTTTTCACTAAAATAGATGGAACAACAATAGAATTCTCGGCTGAATAGGTTTTCAACTTAAGAACAGCCAGCATGTTTGGTTTGTAATCGTTCTCCGGGTTATTCAAATTAACGCGCAAACGAAAAGTACGTGAATCGCGATCAATAACTGATGAGGTACGATAAATTTCTCCTTCAATGGTTTTATCCAATACAGGGAAGTTGACTTTTACCTTGTCACCTGCCTTTATTTTTTGCAAATAAATCTCTGAAACATCAGCATTGATATATACCTGATCGATATTAACCAAACGTACAAACGGTGCTGCAGGACTTGCCATCTCACCCTGACGCTGAATGATTTCATCTACAATACCATTGATGGGAGCGCGAACCACTGCCATATCGACCTGAGCTTCTAGTGCTTCCTTTTTTTGTTTCAACGATTCCATCTGTGATTTGGCTTGTAAATATTCCATTTCAGAACCAATGTTTTGTTCCCAAAGGTTTGACTGACGCTCAAAAGTAGTTTTTGCTAAATCAAGGTTGATATTTATCTCATCCAGACTACGTTGAATCATTTCGGTATTTAAACGAGCCAAAACCTGTCCTTTTTGAACACGCTGTCCTTCTTTTACATCGATGCTCACAATTTTACCGGATGACTCAGGGCTTACTACAATATTCTTATCGGCCTGTACCTGACCCGACACATCAACAAAGTGTTCGAAAAGAATGGGTTGTATTTCTGTTGTTACTACCGAAATAACACCTTCTCCTGTATCTTCGGCCAATTCCTTTTCTAATTTGGCGATCTTCTGTTTCAGTTCCGAGAACTCACTCTTATAGGTAGCAAGTGCCTCCTCCTTCTCTTTTCGGGCATCTTCTGTTGTGGCTGCGCATGAGGCTAAAAACAGCACAGACAGAATAAATACAAATTTCTTCATTATTTGGTTTCTATTATTTTTCATGACAAGCTAGGGTTATAATCGATTAACAGCTTTTAAGTATTTAATGTGGGTATCCAGCAGGTTGAGAGTCGACTGAATATAACTGATTTGTGATTGAATATACTGACCTTCGTTTTGCGAAAGCTCTGTGCTGGAACTCAATCCGTTTGCAAATTTGATACGTGTTCGGTCGTAAATACGAAAGGCAATCTCTTCACCTTCTTTATCATTCAGGTAAACAGCCTGTGCATTCTTAAAATTAGCTTCTGCAACCATTAATTGCTGCTTTAAGCCTTCTTCCATCTGACGCATTTGGTTTTGCAGCTTCTGGTAATTAATCTTTTCCTGCTGTACACGTGCGTTTTGCATTCCTGATTTAAAAATGGGCATGGTTAATGAGAGACCCACAATTTGTGAATTGGTATTATCCATCGCTTTAAATTCATCGCCAAACTCGATATAGCTTATATTGTAAAAGGCATTTATTTTTGGATAATATTGAGCCCGCTCATTTTTGATTAATGTTCGTTGCACTTCTTCCTGGGTTTCCAGAATGGAATAATCGATATGTGATTTTACATCAAACACGTTAGAAGCTGGTAAATATGTTTCAACGGGTGAAAGAATGTCTTGCAAACTATTGGTCAATTTAATAGGTTGATCAATCGATAATCCCATAGAATACTTTAACACAGCTTCAGCAATCACAAGTTGACGTTCGGCATCGAGCAACAGGTTACGCGAATTATTAACCATCAGTCGTAATTGATCAACATCCGTTAGCTCACGAAACCCGTTTTCGAAATAGGCATTGGTTTCTTTCAGTGTTTGCTCGTTAACTTCCAGATTCTTTTTAAAGGTTTCCAGATTTTTTTTAGCGATCAGAGCAATATAATATGCCTCTGCCACAGCCTCGCGCACATTTATTTGCGTTTTTTCCTTATTTCTTTCACTGATTTGTACGTAGATTCGACTTGCTTTAACACCCAACAAATAGGAACCATCAAAAAGTAGTTGATTTACGGTTCCTGTTGCGTTCCAGTTGTACTTCTGTCCAAATTTTGTTTTAAGACGAATTGGATCAGATTCTCCTTCAGGTGTCATGGTTATTACATTTTCCTGAATAGCTAAATTATCAGTTAGCTGTCCTTCTGCACTGACTTGTGGTAAACCAATGGCAATATACTCCATAACCTTTTTTTCCGCAGCCTCAATATCATAGGTGGCACTTTTACTATCAAAAGCATTTTCTGTTGCATAATCCAAAGCTTCCTGCAGTGAAAATGCTAAAGAATCATTTTGGGCAAAGGTGTGTGTTAAGGACGCCATTAACATTGCTATCGCAATAAGCGCATTCTTCATAATTGTGTGATTTATTATTGATTATTATTTTTACAAAACAAGCGGTTCAGTTCTTCAATACCTTTGGGTGTGCAAATTCCTCTGAAATGATATTTGTATACTTCTTCAAAGATGCCCATATCCATTACCTCAGTATCAGTAAACAAACCATTACCCGGATCAAATGTGAAAAGGTGGTAGGATACCATAATGCGGGCTATGATATGTTCATTTATATCTTCCATATAAAAGCCTTCTTCCTTCCCTTTTTTTAGATTAGCTAAATTTGACTCATATATTATCTTAAACTTTATATCCTTTAACTCTCTCAAAAGAGCCGGATAGTATTTTTTCATATCATACAAGAAGGTAGGTTTGAATCGCTGATTCTTCTTCCTGATATTATCGCTAAGTTCAAAATTCTGTTCAATGGCATTTAAATCATCCCTTTTGAAGGCAGAGAATACATCTTCGATGTATGCTTTGGAATACTGAAATACGCATTCAACCAATTCATTTTTATCAGAAATATATTGATAAAGTGTTTTTTTTGATATGCCCATATTACGGGCAATATCATCCATACTTACACTTTTAATTCCGTATTGATGGTAAAGCTCAAAAGCTTTCTCAATTATATTTTGACGCTTATCTTCCATTCCGCGAATGTAGGGAACTTAATTCGATTAGGAAACTAAAAAAGTGTTAAAAGTTTCCCAAGTTTACATTAAGCTAGATAAAATGTCAATAGAAAAGATGAATTCATCAATAAAAAAGGGTCAATTGGAAATTTATTTGTCATTGTAAAGACTAAAAGCTATTAATTAGACGTTTAGCTATTATTTAATGGGATGAAATTAATCTTAAACATAGCCGTTCTTTTTTGCATACTTTCGTTTGCACAGGGTATAAATGCTCAAAACAAAAAGCGTAAGTTGAATAAAGGAACTTCTAAAAGAGAAATAAGAAAACGGCAAGAGAAAGCATTTGAACAGGATAAGGATATGAATGCCTTTAATCCAATGCAACCCATGGGAGCCAGGCAAAATGATGCTCGCGATGATATTCTCTGGCATAGCGAGAGTGCCAATACTGTATATCCAAAAGCAGGAAACATTAGCTTAATCTCTCCGTCAAGATATGGTATTAAACCCGGTTTGGAAGTTTCATCCAATGTATTTATGAATTACTGGGTACCCAATCTTACTCTTAAAAAGAGATGGGCAAATAATAATTGGTATGTAGCCACTAAACATGGGGTATATTCTTCTACACCCGGAATAAATTTTGCACAGAAAAATAACCTTACGTCAATTGTTGACAGTGCTGTGCAAATTCCATTTATTTTATCTATTAAAAATGAATTAATAGTTAGTAAGTACATTTCCAGTGATAATCGTTGCAGCAACGATCAACCATTTGTTATTCTTTCAGCAGGTATTGGTGTTGATGTTGGAATCTCTTTTGGCGAATCAGGATTAACTGAAATGAGAGAACACTTCTTAACCAACAGAAGTCCTTCATTAACCGGTAAAGGAGCAATTGGATACGCAAAGGTGAGAGCTGACTGGGAAATTAATAACATGTTGATGCTTGGAGGGCAGTTAAAGTATTTCAGGGGAAATTTTACAGGTAATCAGGCATTCGAACAATCTACCGAATTGCAAACGTTTATAACACCTACTCTATCGTTTAATATTGGATATATATTATCTATAGCTAATTACAATACCCCAAATAAGTTAAGTGTTCTTCCGCTTATAGATATCAATTGGTATTTTGGAAAGAAACAAAGCAGACAAAAAGGTTTGTGGGGTACCAAGATGTTTTAATAATAACCCGATAGTACAATTTATTTATACATTATTACAATTCCTAAACATTTAAATTCCCCAATTTTGCTGCGGATAAATCATAAATGTAATATTACTCATGAAAATTGAAGTTGCGATAGGGATTGATATTGGAGGAACAAATACTGTTATTGGGGTGGTTGACCGGGAAGGTAATATACTTGCTGAGACATCAACACCAACTCTTACAAATACCGACATCAATAACTATTTAAATACACTTACCTCAAAAATCAATGAAACAGTTTTTCATCTGAATGGTACTATTGAAGTAAAAGGGATTGGAATCGGTGCTCCCAGTAGCAATTATTATACCGGTGAAATAGTTGGAGCAAGTAATCTGGGTTGGGGTGATCGGGTACCTTTTGTGAAGCTGATGAAAGAATTCTATGATTATCCTGTTATTGTTTTAACCAATGATGCCAATTCGGCAGCTGTTGGAGAAATGATGTACGGAGCAGCAAAGGGAATGAATGATTTTATTATGTTGACTCTGGGTACAGGAGTAGGAAGTGGTATTGTGGCAAATGGTAAACTAATTTTGGGTCATGATGGTTTTGCCGGTGAATTAGGACATGTGATTATTGATCCAAATGGACGGGAATGTGGTTGCGGTAGAAAAGGTTGTCTTGAAACATATGCATCAGCAACAGGTATCTGCAGAACAGCATCAGAACTGATTGCTACTACTAAAACAGAGAGTAAGCTTAGAAATGTTCCTGCACTTAACTTTACATCAAAAATGATTTATGATGCTGCTGTGAAGGGAGATGAACTAGCTCTGAAAGCCTTTGAAATTACTGGAAAGATGCTGGGAAAAGCCATTGCTGATTTTGTAACCTTTTCAAGTCCTGAAGCTGTATTCTTATTTGGTGGATTAGCCATGGCAGGTGATTATATTTTTACTCCAACCAGAGAAGCAATGGAGGAAAATATGTGTTTCTTATATAGTAATAAGGTAAAACTACTTCCATCGAAGCTTGATGGTGCTAAAATTGCAATATTGGGTGCCAGTGCTGTAGTATGGCAGGAAATGAAAAATTAAAAAATAAACTTCAAATATTCAAACGGGCAATCAATTACGATTGACCCGTTTTTCGTTTTAAGCGTATTGTCATCCATAATAATATGGCATCTCTCTGGCATTTACCTTAACTTTGCAACGCAAACACTCAATAGTATTTATGTATATAAAATACGTATTAACAACAATTGCCATTTTAATTGGTGGACTTTTAGCTGTTCAGGGAAGTATTAACTCTCAATTGGGAGGATTTCTTAAGCATCCTATTCAGGCATCGTTTACCAATTTTCTGGTTGGAACCATTTGTCTGTTCATCTTAAACCTCATACTCAGAACCGAAATCCCGAAGGCTGAAGTGTTATCGCAAATTCCTGTATACCTGTTTTTTGGAGGTGTGCTTGGGGCGATATTTGTATCTTCAGTTGTTATTTTAATACCCAAAATTGGTGTTGCAACCATGCTGGGAGCTACCATAGGCGGTCAAATGATTGTAGCAACTGTTATTGACCACTTTGGGTGGTTTAGTGTTAATCCTCAGCCTGTTTCAATTGGAAAAATTGCGGGTATTCTTTTTATTATCGTTGGAGTATTTTTTATTCAGCGTTTTTAATGATTAAAGAAAAAAAACTTTAATAACCTGTTGATTTGTTAACACTTGGAGAGAAATTGATGCCATCAACATATGCCAATTACTGCATATGATATTGATAATCATGCTTAAGAACAGTTTTAAAAAGCGTTAAATATTCGTTTTAGTCTCATGAAAAGGTGTATTTTTGCGCCTTCGGAAAAAAACAAACAGTTATATATTATGGCAGATAAAACAAAACAACTGTTATTTAGTGATTTTCCACCCGTATCTACTCAAGAGTGGATGGATAAAATCACAGCAGACCTGAAAGGAGCAGACTTTGAAAAGAAGCTCGTTTGGAGAACCAATGAAGGGTTCAACGTTCGACCTTTTTACCGCTCTGAAGACCTTGATTCGTTAAATTACTTAGAGAGCCAGCCTGGCGAGTTTCCTTATGTTAGAGGTAATAACGCTAAAAGCAATAAATGGTTCGTACGTCAGGACATTAAAGTGACTGATGTAAAAGCAGCAAACGAAAAAGCAGTAAATCTTCTTACTAAAGGAGTAGACAGTATTGGTTTTATTATCGAAGATAAAGAAATCATTACAGAAGCTAACATCGAGGCTTTACTAGCTGGTGTTCTTTCAGAAGATGTAGAAATTAACTTCTCAGCTTGTTGTGGAAACAGCTTGTTGACGCAAGCGGTTGTTGCAGTAATTGAAAAAAGCAATGTAGCTGAAGTAAAAGGTTCAATCAACTTCGATCCAATTGGTGACTTAACCATTAAGGGTAAAGCTTGTTGCGAAATGGACAAAGCTATTAACAGTGTTAAAGAATTGGTTGAAGCAACTTCAGGCTTATCTCAATTCAAAACATTTGCTGTTAACGCTAAGCACTACAACAATGCCGGAGCATCTATCGTTCAGGAATTGGCATTTGGATTAGCAATGGGTAACGAGTATCTGGCTCAGTTAACTGAAAAAGGTCTTTCTATTGATGCAGCTGCTGCAAACATCAAATTCAACTTTGGTGTAAGTGGTAACTACTTCATGGAAATTGCCAAGTTGAGAGCTGGACGTATGCTATGGGCTAAAATTGTAGAGGCATACCAACCATCAAGCGTTGAGGCATGTAAATTGCATGTTCACAGTGAAACATCAGAATGGAATAAAACCATTTTCGATCCAAACGTAAACATGTTACGTACTCAAACAGAAGCTATGTCGGCAACATTAGGTGGAACTCAATCACTAACAGTTCAGCCTTACGATGCTTTATATAAAGAAACTGATGTATTCTCTGAGCGTATTGCACGTAACCAACAATTATTATTAAAAGAAGAATCTCACTTCGACAAGATTGTTGACCCTTCAGCAGGGTCATATTATATCGAAAACTTAACAGATAACATTGCTGAGCAGGCATGGGCTTTATTTGTTGAGGTTGAAGAAAAAGGCGGTTACTTGGCTGCTTTAAAAGAAGGATTTATTCAGGCAATGGTTAAAGAAACTGCTGACAAACGTCGTATAGCAGTAGCAACTCGTCGCGAAAACTTGTTAGGTACTAACCAGTATCCTAATACAGGTGAAGTAATTTCTTCAAAAATCGACTTCTCTAAATTAGAGAAAGTTTGTACTTCATGTCAGGGCGAAACAGAAATTGAGCCAATCGTTACTTTCCGTGCAGCTGATGAGTTTGAAGCATTGCGTTTAGCTACTGAAAAAGCAGCAAAACGTCCTAAGGTATTTATGTTAACATACGGAAATCTTGCAATGCGTTTAGCTCGTGCTCAGTTCTCAGGTAACTTCTTTGGATGTGCAGGATACGAAATCGCTGATAACTTAGGATTCAAAACAATTGAAGAAGGTGTGGAAGCTGCTAAAGCTGCCGGTGCTGACATTGTTGTTTTATGTAGCTCTGATGACGAATATGCAGAAGCTGCTCCTAAAGCGTTCGAATTATTAGGCGATACTCCTTTAGTTGTAGCCGGAGCTCCTGCTTGTGCTGAAGAATTGAAAGCGAAAGGTATTACCAACTTCGTTAATGTTCGTTCAAACGTGTTGGAGACTCTTCAAGGGTTCAACAAAATGATATTAGAATAGTAGACTTTGAGACTATAGACTTATAGATAATCTGATTGATATTATCTGTTGCAATGAAAAGGAAGCATAATTTTAAGGAACTACAAATTTGGCAGAAAAGCAGATCTCTTGTTAAAGATATTTACAAGCTTACATCTGATTTTCCTCAATCTGAAATTTATGGATTGGTTAGCCAAATGAGACGAGCTTCTGTTTCTATCCCTTCAAATATTGCAGAAGGAACCGGTAGAAAAACGAATAAGGAATTTAGTCGCTTTCTGGAAATTGCTTATAGTTCAGCATTGGAGCTGGAAACTCAATTGTATCTATCATTTGATCTTGAGTTTATAATAGAATCTATTCTGGAGGAGTTTTTAGTAAAATTAGATGAACTTCAAAAAATGATTTCATCGTTTGACACTAAAGTCCTTTCAGAGAATTTCTAATTGTCTATTGTCTAATCATCTAAAAATCTAAAAAATGAGACCAAATTTTAAAAACATAAATATTAAAACCAAGGCTGACGGGTCAAAAGACACCAAAGCCTGGGAAAAAGAACACGGGATTGAAAAAGACTGGATGACAGCCGAACAGATCCCTGTTAAACCAGTTTACAGCAAAGATGACCTGGAAGGAATGGAGCACTTGAACTATGCTTCGGGTTTACCACCATACCTTCGCGGACCATACTCAGGTATGTACGCAATGCGTCCCTGGACTATTCGTCAGTATGCAGGTTTCTCAACTGCTGAAGAGTCAAACGCATTCTACCGTCGTAACCTGGCTGCTGGTCAGAAAGGTCTTTCTGTAGCATTCGACCTGGCTACACACCGCGGATACGATTCAGACCACGAGCGTGTGGTTGGTGACGTAGGTAAAGCTGGTGTGGCTATCGACTCTATCCTTGATATGAACGTATTATTCGATGGTATTCCATTGGATAAAATGTCAGTATCAATGACAATGAACGGTGCTGTATTGCCGGTAATGGCTTTCTACATCGTTGCAGGTTTAGAGCAAGGTGCTACATTAGAGCAACTTTCAGGTACTATCCAAAACGATATCCTGAAAGAATTCATGGTGCGTAACACATATATTTACCCACCTGAGTTCTCAATGAAAGTTATTGCTGACATCTTTGAATATACTTCTCAAAAGATGCCAAAGTTCAACTCTATTTCTATCTCGGGTTACCACATGCAGGAAGCAGGTGCAACCGCTGATATTGAGTTGGCATATACTTTAGCTGATGGTTTAGAATACCTTCGTGCAGGTACGCAAGCCGGATTGGACATCGATGCATTTGCTCCTCGTTTGTCATTCTTCTGGGCTATTGGTATGAACCACTTTATGGAGATTGCCAAAATGCGTGCAGGACGTATGTTATGGGCTAAAATTGTTAAGCAATTCAACCCTAAGAATCCTAAGTCGTTAGCATTGCGTACTCACTCGCAAACTTCAGGATGGTCATTGACTGAGCAAGATCCTTTCAACAACGTTGGACGTACTTGTATCGAGGCAATGGGTGCTGCTTTAGGTCACACTCAGTCGCTACACACCAACGCATTGGATGAGGCGATTGCCTTACCTACTGATTTCTCAGCTCGTATTGCTCGTAACACTCAGATCTTCATCCAGGATGAAACTCAAATCTGTAAGGCTGTTGACCCATGGGCCGGTTCTTACTATGTTGAGTCATTAACTCAGGAGTTGGTTGACAAAGCCTGGGCTCACATCCAGGAGATTGAGTCGTTAGGTGGTATGGCTAAAGCGATCGAATCAGGTATTCCTAAGATGCGTATCGAAGAAGCTGCTGCCCGTACACAGGCTAAAATCGACAGTAAGACGCAAACTATCGTGGGTACTAACAAGTACCGCTTAGAGAAAGAAGATCCTATCGACATTTTGGATGTTGATAACGTAGAAGTTCGTCGTTCGCAAATTGAGCGTTTGGAAAAACTTCGCGCTAACCGTAACGAGGCAGAGGTACAAGCTGCATTGGCTGCAATTACCAAAGCAGTTGAAACCGGTGAAGGTAACTTACTTGAGTTAGCAGTTGACGCTGCTCAAAAACGTGCTTCATTAGGTGAGATCTCTGATGCTTGTGAAAAGATTGTTGGTAGATATAACGCAGTAATCAGATCAATTTCAGGAGTGTACAGTGCAGAAGCAGCAGACGATAAAGAGTTTGCAAAAGCCCAGCAGTTGGCTAAGGATTTCGCCGAAAAAGAAGGTCGTCAACCACGTATCATGATCGCTAAAATGGGTCAGGATGGACACGACCGCGGTGCTAAAGTAGTTGCAACAGGTTATGCCGATATAGGTTTCGACGTTGATATGGGACCATTGTTCCAGACGCCTGCCGAAGCTGCTAAGCAAGCTGTTGAAAACGACGTTCACGTTGTGGGAGTTTCTTCATTGGCTGCCGGTCACAAAACATTGGTTCCTCAAATTATTGAGGAATTGAAGAATTTGGGTCGTGAGGATATCATGGTAATTTGTGGTGGTGTAATTCCAGCTCAGGATTATCAATTCCTTTACGATGCAGGTGCTGTGGCTATCTTTGGTCCTGGTACTTCTGTTGCCAAGGCAGGTTGTGATATTCTTAACCTGTTAATTGAACAACACGCTGAATAAAAAATAGAATTATAGCTAATTCAATATTAAAGCCACCCTATAAAGGTGGCTTTATATTTTCTAGGTTATCTCGTTTATAACTTGAAGAATGATACTATTTCCTTGAATTGTTGTGCCTGTGAGTTTAGTTCTCTGGCACTGGAAGCCATTTCTTCTGCTGTTGAAGCATTTAATTGAGTTGATCGGTTTAATTCGATTATACTTGAATTAATCTGCTCGCTACTAATATTTTGCTCATTACTGGCTGCATTTACTTCCTGACTCAATTCTGCTGTCTTTTCAATTTCTGGTAAAGTCCTTGATACTAATTCAACAGCCTCAGCTGTTACTTTAACTGAGGAGCCTGATAATCTGATAATTTCATCGGCAGCTTTGGTGCTTAAATCTGCCAGTTTTTTCACTTCACCAGCTACAACAGCAAATCCTTTCCCCTCATTACCAGCCCGGGCTGCCTCAACAGCTGCATTAAGAGCTAAAATGTTAGTTTGACTGGCAATGTCATTAATAATAATGATCTTATCTGAAATACTTTGTATCGACTCCATACTTTTGTCAGCCGAGTTTCCCACGTCCTGCATGGACTTATAAGCAAGTTGTGCCTTATCACGTGTTTGACCACTCACCATCGTATTTTGCTGGATCGAAGCTAACATTTCCTCCATCGCGGCTGATACTTCTTCAATAGAGCTGGCTTGTTCGGTTGCAGCTTGTGAAACAATTAAAGAATTTTCACTAATCTTTTCTCCTGTTTTGGCTAATTGATCGGCACCAGAAATAATGGTTTGAAGTATCCTTCGCATACTTTCAATCATTTTCTGTATGCTAAATGCAATCTCCCCAAGTTCATCATTATTATTTATCTCAATGTCTGTACTTAAATCTCCTTCAGTAATTTTTTTACTTGCTATCAAAATGTTATTAATAGACTTACTGATTTTCCGGATTACTATTATACCTAATACTATCGCTATTATGGCTATGATAATACTAAATCCGGAAATCTGAAATATTGATTTTTTGACATTGGAGTATACTGGTGTTAAACTTGATGAAACAATAAAAAGACCACGGATATGATCTCCGGATGATACACTTAGACTCTGGTTCTGATTATGACAGAAGGCACAGTTTTGTTCTTCAGAGTAGTATACCGGTCTGATAATCTTCATCTCACTTGAATTTTCATCAATGATTTTCAGATTATTCAGATCACCTTCAGAAAGTGTTTTTTCATATTCAACTTCTTCTGGTGTGGAGTTGTGAGCTTCATTTAGAGCGTTCTGAGATACAATGCGAAAATTGTAGGAACTGTTCAAAGATTCATTATTATCTTCTGACATACTACCATCTGTATGATATCTTAAGAAATGAACGGTGTATAAATCTAAGATGTCATTACTTTTGGTTTCAAGATCTTCGAGTCCCTGATCATAAATTCTGAATGAAGATACAATAAGTGCAATTACTCCACTGGCTACAACAGGAAGAATCACAAGGAATATTAGTTTTCTTTTCAATGACATAGCAGGTTATTATAAGTTGTAGTTTGGTTAATTTAACTGATTCTAAGCATTGAAGACTTCCAAAAAATATGGGGGAATATTTTCTAAGCTATCTCAACAATCGAATGGTTTACGTTTCTATCATGGCGATTTCAACTTTCAGAACCAATTAATCGTTCAGTGTACGCACGAAGTTCACAACTGCCCACTTATCTTCTTCGCTTGGAATTAGTTTTAAAAAATCAGGTCTGTTTTCTATACCAATAAATGATAAGTAATAAATCTCACCATCTGTATATTGATCCATTTCTGGTAAGGTTAAATCGCCTGGTGAAACTTTCATATTCTTAGCCATCACTCCATCTCCTTTACCTTTTTTTCCATGGCATGATACACAATGTCGGTTGAAGTTTCGAAGTCCTATCATTTTAAGAGATTCATCTCCCTTATAAGGATTTTCTTTCTCTACAAACTCTTTTGGAACCTCCTTTTTCTTGTAATCTTGATTATCTCCTGGGATAAACGACATGGATACTGTGAGAATAACACTGAATCCCAGGATAAGAATGAAATTTTTTTTCATATTATGTAATTTTAAATTTTGGTACTAAAAATTATATAAGCGTGTAATTGTAAAACCAAATTTAAGCTGACCATCTAACCAATCATTCTGATTAAACATGGTGTTATGTTGTGAAACAAAATTGTCGGAAGAAGAGGCAAACAACTGAAATACATGTGCACTAGTTCTAATTTCCCATCCAATTCCAACATTTGGCTTAGGATGGTCCACAAATTCACGATGCTCTGTAATAGAGTTTAATTTTAAAGGGTGATCGTATTGAAATATAATGGAGTATTTGTAATTAATGGCAATTCGACCGTTAACTCCAATTGAAATTTTATCATGGTCAATTTCAAGGTCAGTTTTATTATAATGTGTAAAACTACCGTTGGCTTGGATTGTCATGAGTTCCCCGAACTTTCTGCTAAGAATAATTTGAGAGAAATAAGCAAGACGATTCTTAAATGTGTAATTTTTTCCAAATACATCTTTGTCACGAGCATCAATTGCACAATTTGCATATAAGGTAATGGCAACAGGCATAGAATTTTGTCGGGTTTGTTCGGCAATAGTGTATTTAACTGAAAAATCACTATACATCCTATGTTTACTTAATCCATATCCAATTTGCATATTTTTAATTGGAACATAGTTTATCCCCATTCTTATTGATGCTAAAGGTGCATAGATGCCAAATACATCTTTAAAACCATTATCCATTGTCCCAAACTTATGCTGTATCACATATTCAAATGTGTTCTTAACGGGGACAAAAGTAGTTTGGTTATCTAATAAAACTCCACTAAGAAAAGGTTCCCTGACTGGAAGATCTTTGGGTTTATCATTATTCGGGGTTTCTTGCTGTCCCCATAGCGAAATGAATGTGAATGATAATAATATTATAGGAAGGATTCTTTTCATAGTTTTAAAGGACGTTTAATTATTCATGGCACCTTGTTTAATCCAATTAAATACTAACGCAGCCTGGTATGGAGTATATTTCTTATATTGGTGACCATTATAGGTTGGATTAGGATATTGGTAAATAAGACTTAGAGATGGATCTTCTTTATTGATGAGATCTGGAACAATTGAACTATAGGCATTATCCCGTCGTAAATCAATTATTGATCCATTTGAATGACAGGCTGTACAAGAATTGTTGTCAAAGATTGGTAGTATCTCATCCGAAAAGCTAACCAGAACAGTTTCATTTGGCAGATCAATTTCAACATACTCGTATTGGCAATTACTGAGAAAGCATACTGAAAGAAGGAAGATAAATAAAAATGCTGGTTTGGTTACAAATCTATACATAAGATGCTTATCTATAGTTAAGTTATTATTATAAAAATAGATTAAATATACTTAAGAACTAATCTAAATAGCTGTAATATTATAAGTTCAGAATTTATTTAATTTAATATAGTTTTTTAATAGGATTATTCCTCTATCATGCATGCATAAACAAACATAAATTATGTATAGTACAATTTAACGTTTATGTAGTTTTTAGGATTGCAGAATTTACTCTAAAATAGAGTAGATCATATTCAAAAAAAGGTCATCTTGTTTTGGATGACCTTTATTCGCTTATCGTTTTTATTAATAATGGGTGGTATGGCCATGTATGATGACCCAACCCCCTTTTTTATTTTCCATAATCAGTGTCGATATCCAATTGGCTTCAACTGTTTCTGAGTCTTTCATTTTAATAGATTCTGTACCTTTCCAGATACAAAGAGCAATATACTTGCCAAGAGGAGTGACCTCAACAGAATTTTTAAGTACCTCTTGTTTCTCCATATTGCCTAGGAAGTTTTCATACATTTCTCTTAATTGAGTAATGTTATATTCATGTCCATCCACAATAAGTAGAAAGTCGTCACTGTTATTCCAGAACGACATCGACTTATCAATGTCTTTATCCATTGAACTCTGCATGATAGATTCAATGGTACTTTCAATTTCTTTCTGCATATTCTGAGAGAGAACGATTTGACTGGATAAAAGTAAGCTAACGAAAAAGTAAATGACTGGTTTTTTCATGATGTCCATTTTAATCTGAAAAGCATAAAGTTATGGCGCCTTATTGCCATTTGTCAACATCATTTTTTGCGATTAAAAAAGCCACCTCAAAATAGAAGTGGCTTTAGAAAAATATGTTAATCCAATAATTATCCTGATGTTGTTATAGCATGCATTTTAACTTCGACGTACTATTTTGAGTATTACCCAATAAAACAATCGGATTATTGCGATTGCAATATATAGAGTACAACTTATTGCTATTACAAAACCCAATGAACTATACAATTCGCTCCATTGAGATTGATATTTAATGATGGAATATATATTAAGGCCAAATGATATGCCAAGGAGAAGTAGCCAGATAATCATTTCTCTGCGGATATTTTTGCTTTTTATTGTGATGTCTTTCATAATTCTTCTGATTTGAGTTATACCAAATTCCATGAACAATTTTATCCGATCAGATATTTATCAGGACATGTGATTCGCTCACCTGATTCTATGGATTTCTCAGTTAATAGTGACCAGATACTTGTATAATAACCTTCTTTTGTCATCCATTCAGGGGATGATTTTTGCTGGATATAGTCTATAAAATGAACGATTTCCTCCCGGGTTCCATCTCCATCCTGACCTTTGTAAATCTCTTCACCATTGTAGCTTACGGCTGTTTCTGCGGCCCAACTTGAACCTCCGATGGGAGCACTTTTAAAGAGACCATTCTGAATGTCATTAATCAATTGAGCAATACCTGGTGCAGGTTCGGGTTTAATTGGGTCTTCCCGTAAAATATTATTTGACTCTAATTTCATAGTCGCATAATCACCAATTATATGTTCTTCACATCCTTCGGCTTTGTTAATAGTCATTGAGTCATAGATAAATTGGGTACCATCATCATATGAAAAAATGGCTGCCATATTATCGGGTACTTCCCTTCCATCTTTATAATATTGAATACTACCTGTAGCCATAACAGAAACAGGGTATTTCTTCATTGCCCAATTCGCAACCTGTAACTGATGAGACATTAATTCGGTTAAAAGGCCGGCTGAATATTCTTTATAAAGTCTCCAATTAATTTTGCGCTCCAGATCAGGTTGATTATCCGGTACATCCCGTCTCCAATTATGATTTCTGTGCCAATAGGCTTTCATCTGACCAATGACTCCAATTTCTCCATTGTGAATTCGCTCCAAAGCATTTATATACTGATTACTATGAAGCCGTTGATGCCCGATCAATAGGATTGATCCGGAATTTATATGAGCATCATACATAGCCTTCGTATCATCCAGAGTACGAGCCATAGCTTTCTCACACAATACATGAATACCTTTGTTCAGGCAATCGATAGTAATATGAGCATGTTGGTGCAAAGGAGTGGCAATAATAACACCGTCAACCGGGCTTTGGTTGATTAATTGGCTATAGTCAGTATAGGTTTTGGGATTAATTTTATATCGTTTCGCTAAAGCAACTGCTTCATTTAAGCTTGGTCCGTAATTATCACATACTGCAACAAGTTCATAATTAGGATTCACTTTTTGAGCCAGGAGAAGTTCCATAAGATATCTTCCTCGACTACCGGTTCCGATAACAGCCAGACGCACTTTCTTATCGCTGGCTAAGGCCGCAAATGTTCTGCCAAATGGAGAAGCAGCTAAAGCCAAACCGGCACCTGCTATGGCAGTTTTTTTTATAAAATCTCTTCTGTTTCCCTTCATGGATATTTTCAATGATTAGGTTGTGTTAATTAGGCTGAAAATGAGTTGTACAATACTTTCCTGACCTTGAAATTTTCTAGTATTTGAGAATGCTTTTCAATGGGTGCTGCAATTAGAGCTGTTGATAACACTTCGGCACTTATAGGGTCATCAGTTACAACACAAACAGTCCTTTTTGATTGGCATAATTGACCTGTTTTAGGATTCTTGATATGAGCCATTCCATTATGTAATCCACTAATGGAAATACAATCGTTTGTGAGTTGCAGTTCTTCATTAATTCCGTTCTGAGATTGAAATGAAAAAGGCCAATATTCTCCAAATGGATGCCTTCCAACTGTTAGTACTGAACTTTCGCCAAAACTAACCAATGCATTTTCGATCCCATATAATTTTAAGATGTTACGAACATGAGCTAAGGCAATTCCCTTGCCAATTGCACCAAAATCCAGTTTGATGTTGTCATTCAAAAACCTGATCCCGGATGTATTATTATTTAGTTGTAAATCATTCCTCTCTGTAAGGTCTTCATTCATTCTACCTTGATAGCAAACATCGAAGTAACCTTCTGTAAGATTTTTAAATTCAATACAACTTTCGATTACTTTAAATAATACGGAACTAACTTTTAGTTCTTTTTTAAATGCATTTTGGTTTACGTAAAAGGTCTCTGCCTGAGAATCAAAACGACTAAAAATTCTTTCCAGATCAATAGTTTTTTTCTTGATTTCCTCAAAAACCTCACAATGCAACGAATAGTCATTTCCCCATAATACAACATCCATACGGGTATTCATCGACAAAAAGGTTTTATGAAAAAGATTGATATTCATTTTGATACAATAAAAAGTTAAAAGCCTATCTCACTGAAGTGTAAGATAGGTTTTTGTGTTTTTTAAGATTATATTTTGGGTTCCCAGCCCTTTTCGTATTCACGTTTCCAGAGTTTAGCTGCTGCTTTGTTGCCAACTACCTTTCCTGTAGCAGGATCAATCTTAAGACTCTCTCCAACCTCTTGAGCTATATTACCCAAATGGCATAACTGAGTTGAAATTCCTGCAGAAGCGATAGGCGATTTTAGTTGCTCATTGGTACGTATAGCATTGGCGAAATTCTGAATATGTTTGACTGTCAATCCATCAAATCCGGATAAATCAGCCGTGTTATTTGAAGTACCTTTATGTTGTTCGTTTACAGTTTTAATTTCTCTTCCTCCAAGATCATATAAAGTATATTTCTCTCTATTCAAATGCATTGAACCTTTGGTCCCGTATATATAAACTCCACGGCCGCCTCCTTTGTTAAACCCATTACAGCTGTTGCCTTCCCATGAAAGCATTTTACCACCCTCAAACTCATAACTTGCCAATTGTGTATCAAACCATTCCCAGTCATCACCTTTGTAATGAAGTCTTCCTCCGGTTGAAACAACACGAATAGGATAGTCAACACCTAAAGCCCATCGGCAAATATCAATTTCATGGGTTCCGTTATTATGTATTTCTCCCGTGCCCCAGGTCTTAAACCAATGCCAGTTATACGGATGCACATTATCTCTGTAGTTTTCACGTGGAGCGGGCCCTTGCCATAAATCCCAATCAAGATGGTTGGGAACAGATACTACTTTTCCTGTACCAATAGGACCTCTGGTATTGGAATAAAATGCTTTTGCATTATAAACGTCCCCAATTAGGCCGTCACGAATATCTTTAATAGCAATGGATGAACTCTCAGATGATCGTTGTTGATTGCCCATTTGAACCACTTTTTGATATTTTGCCTGGGCAGCAATAAGCAATTCTGTTTCATATGGATTGTGACTACAGGGTTTTTCGACATACACATGTTTACCAGCCTGTAATGCCATTATCGCCATCGGGGCATGCCAATGTTCAGGTGTTGCAATTAATATTGCATCTACATCCTTCTTCTCAAGAACTTTTCTAAAGTCTTTTTCCAATGATGGTTCATAGCCCAATGTTTTATTGCAATAGTTCTTAAAATCATTTAACCTGTTAGAGTCAACATCGCATGCGTAAACTAATTTGATGTTACTGGCAAGACCAATCGATTGAGCTAAAGCATAAGAGCGTCCGCCTGTTCCCAGGATGGCTGCATTAACAGTTTCATTGGAGCCAATGATGTTGGCATACGCCTTTGTTGAACTCAGTAAACTGATACCTGCCATGCCAAGGGCTGTATTTTTTATAAAGTTTCTTCGTGTTGTCATTTTAAATAGAAAATTGGATTTAATATGTGAAATGCATTCATGACTTTGTTATGTAAGTTATACAGTATATTCTCAGGGTTTTTTATAGTTCCTTTATTTTAATATTCTTAAAGTGAACTTCATCACCATGGTCCTGAAGTAATATCAGGCCTTCCTCGGCTTCTCCAAAGCCCGGCCATATACTATATTTGCTGTAAGCAACCAAAGCTCTCCATTGTTGTGTGTTTCGTACATACTCAACCACCTTGCAGCCGTTTAAGTAATGTTCCACTTTTTTGCCATTAACAACAATACGGGCTCTGTTCCAATTATATTGGTTTACATATTTCAATGGGCCAAGCGATGGAATATATTCTCTGCCACTTGCTTTTATCAGGTCGTAGAGTGATCCTAAAGTGCGGTTACCATTAACTCCTTTTTTAGCATCAGGGTGAATATCATCATCTAAAATCTGGAACTCACATCCGATGGCAGAACCTTTATCTTTATTTAATTCGGTATTTACAAAATATTTAATTCCACTGTTGGCTCCTTTGGTAAATTTAAAATCGACTTCCAGAATAAAGTTTTTATATGCCTGAGTGGTTACAATATCGCCCCCATTTTCAGATTCAGCTCCTCCTGATGATTGTACGGATAAAATTCCATCCTGAATGGTCCAGCCATTAGTTGGAAAATCGTCAAGTTTGGCTCCGCGCCAACCTTGTGTTGTTTTTCCATCCCAAAGTAGGTTCCAACCGTCAGCGGTCTCATTTTTTGTCAGAGTATTCTTTAAGTAGCTAATTTCAGGAGCTGTTGTTTCAAATTCATAATCAGCTGGAATCTCTTTAATGGTAATATTTCTCCAGCGTGTTTTTTTACCGATTGATTCGCCCCCGGCAGAGTGAACCTGTAAAGCCACAAATCCAGTCTCAATTTCTTCTTCAATCAGATTAGCAATGTTTACCCCATTCAACCAGGTTGCGATTCTGTTACCTGCAGCAATCACTTTTACCTTATTCCATTCCTGGTTTTTATACGCCGTTTTAACTTCTGGATTATACTCAACAGGATACCGCCAGTTATTTCGGCTTTGATCATAAATACCTCCAGACCATCCGCGGGGTGAATCATCGGCTTCAACCTGTGGCCCATAAACACTATGAACTCCCCTGGTCTTGTCATATTGACTTCGAATCTGCACGCCACCGTTGAGACCGCCATCCATTTTTATTTCATATTCAAGAATGAAGTTGGTAAATTGTTTTTTGGTAGCAAGGTAGGTACTTGGAGATCCTTCGGTTGTTATTCCAACAATAGCGCCATCTTCAACTATATAAGTGGCATGTCCGTTAAGTGGTTGCCAACCTTTAAGATTTTTTCCATTAAATAATTCTTTTGAACTTTTTTGCGCTTGTATCGAAAGAGCAAAAATGAAAAGGATAGAGACAATACTTCTTATTTTCATATCATACTTGAGTTAACTGTTAAAAAACGAATGTTTTTAAATTTAACTCAACTAACTTATTAAAAGCGGTTTTTACGTTGTTTTTACCCTTGTTTTAACGGTTAAAACACAAGACTTAAGGTCTTAGTTTTGTGAGGATTGTATTTTTTGTTTTCTTTACATTTAAGAAGATCCTAATGATTACAGAACAAGACAAAAAAGAAACGTTAAAACGCATACTTGGTAGTAAAACATTCTCAAAATCGACTACCACTAATGTTTTATTAAAGTTTCTTGTTGAGAAGTCGATCCAGGATGCAGAAATTACAGCAGCCGATATCGGTCATGAGATTTTTGGTGCGCGATATGAACAGGAAAAAAGTGAAGCTACTGTCAGGGTTAATATTTACCATTTACGAAAAAAACTAAAGAGATACTTCGAGGAAGAAGGACAGAATGATCCTATCGCTATTTTTATTGAAACAGGGCAATATAAAGTAAGTTTTAAAGAGGTAACAAATGGCAAATCTGGCAGAAAGAAGCCTGTTTTTTCCATTATACTGGCATTCTTCTTTATCCTTTTATTGGCCGTATTATTTTTAATTAGCAGTAAGCCAAAAGATAGAATATGGTCGTCTATTTTTAAGAACAATTATCAAAATACATTATACTTAAGCCCCATTTATGGCTATTCAGGTCCCGGACCAGGCGGCAGTTTTATCTTTCACAGAGATACACGTATTAATTCTGACCTCCAACTACAAAAGATGTTGGATTCCCTTAATCTTCCTGAAGATAGTTATGAACCAGCCTGGAATAATTATGTCACATTTGAAGATGCTGCAACACTAAGACATTTCTCTCGATTATTCACATCTCACAGAAAAGATTTTGCAGTTAGAAGAGCTACGGATTTTTTAATAAGTGATATAAAAGACCAAAATATTATTTATTTGAGTCCAATGCGTTACCATACGCAGTTCAGAGATGTGTTTAATGAATTCTCAACTAATATAAAGTTGTCGGGTAATATTGCAGACAATGTCTATATTAGTTATACTGGTGATGAATCAAAAACTGACTCAACATGGAAGTTGAAATCAGACTCTAGAACCTTTGAACATGCTATTGCGGCTAAATTTAAAGGTTCTAATAATACCAATCATATTATGTTTTTTGCCGATCATGGATTGGGACTAACTGCCATGGCAGAATTCTTTACCAATGAAGATTCCATTCGATCATTCTCCGATAAACATCTCAAAGAAACAGAGGAGTTTATTGCCTTATTCTATGTGAGTGGTAAGAATCGAACAAATCTGGATCTTAAGCTTATACTATTGGATGACAATAAGTAATCTTTCCTAACTTTTTTAAACTAGCGATAGAAATCTTATTCAATAAACTTTAGATTTATTAACTCATGTAATACCATTAAAACAATTCATTTGTTTTAATTTTGTCTTGATTTTATAATCTGTCAGAGTTTTTCTAATTCCAACATTTATTTTAAAATTTAATTAAGCCATTGAAGAAACGGTTGTTTTTTTAATGATAAACAATTTTTATATGCCTATAAACCGACATTCGAAATACTTTTTGCCATCCATCACTTTATTATTGGCCATGCTTACAGCAATGTCGCCTCTGGCAATTGACACTTATCTATCATCGATGCCCATTATGGCTGATTACTTTGGTGTTAATATAAGTAAGGTAGAAATTTCATTGACCGTTTATTTTTTAGGATTCGCCTTGGGTAATTTCTTTGGAGGACCATTATCTGATGCCTTTGGAAGGAAGACTCTTGCTATGACAGGTATTTCGTTATATGGTATAGCTGCTATTATTATTCCCTTTTGTTCGTCTATTGAACAGGTTTGGATTTTAAGAGCGATTCAGGCCTTTGGTGGAGGTTTTGCATCGGTAACAGCTATGGTTTTTGTTCGAGACTGGTTTGAGGGGAAGCAGGTTGCGCGTCTTGCTACAGTAATTGGTATGATAATGATGTTTGCGCCACTTGTTGCTCCAATTATTGGAACAGCTCTAGGTCAATTAATTGGATGGCATGCTATTTTTTATTTCCTGGCTGTTTTTGCTTTAGTCTTATGGATTCTGTTTGTCATTTTTATGTCTGAATCAAGGGAGAAGCATTTGATTGAGCGTAGAATAACATGGAAACAGTTTATTGGGAAATATCTGATTTTCTTTCGCTCAAAAAAGGCCGTTCTGTTATTGATTGCCACTGCTTTTTCAATGTCTGGTATGTTCGTGTTTATTACGAGCTCTTCATTTATGTATCTCGAATATTTTGGTCTCGAACCCAGAGTATTCCCTTTGTTGTTTGCGGCCAATGTAGCCTTAAATGTTGTTTTGTCGTTTGTAAACAATAGGTTGCTTAAGAAATTTGAACCTCAGAGTATGCTTAAGTTTGGTTTGGTACTTCAACTGCTTGCCGGACTAATTATTTTTATTGCAACATTAAATAAAGATGCGAATTTTTCACTTGTATTTGGTGGAGTAGTTTTATATATAGGTAGTTTAGGAATGGTTTTTGGGAATGCTACTGCCACGATTTTAAATCTCCTACCAGAAATTAGTGGGTCGGCCAATGCAATGATTGGTGTTACCCGTTTTATTATGAGTTTTGTTGTTGGATCTATGCCAGCATTGTTTTATAATGGAACACTTCTTCCAATTGGCTCGACCATGCTGGTCTGCAGTATTATTGCTGTGATCTTTTTTTGGTCTTTCAACAAACAAGTGATAAAATAATGCAATTAGGATTAGAATTTAAAGGTTGGTTTTTTTAAGAAATTATTTAATAGTGAAATGGAAAATGTTCTATACCAATCATTGATAATTGGTATAGAATACAAATTACCAGAATTATCTATTTCTTAGTTTTTTTCAATATATCTTCTACTGCTCATTATCAAATCTGGAAGTCTTTTTATACCTCTTTTATTGGGTCTAAATGTTTTTTGATAGATATTTTCTAAAAGTATTTACCAAACACTTCCAAAAAAGGATCCCGGCCTACTACAGTATAATAGAACAATGCACCTAACCATCCGTGAAAAATGCCCAACACATAAATATTTCGTTGCTTAAGATAAATGTAGCCGTAAAATAATGCGAGAAAAAATGTGCCGGTCACTAACCACCAAAATGGATAATGGAATAATCCGAATAATATTGCTGTAAGAATAATATTTATAAATGCAGGAATTTTATATGTCTTCATTGATTGTAGATTGCCTGCAATAATTCCAATGACTAAAAACTGCTGAACAATACCCCACATGGGATATAAAATCAGGATGGGCAGCAGGTGCCATGTAAAATTAAGTGTGTTTTGGTACCAACCTATTAATGTAAATAGTATAATGGCTATAACTCCAAATGGTGTCACCATGCCTGTTACTTTCCAAAAATTATCAGTCCGAAAGCCCCACATGTGTAAAGCTTCTTTATCTTTTTTTTGAATAAATACTACATATAATACCCAAAAAGTAATTGCACAAACAATAAAAAGTAAGCGCCAATTAAGATAATCCATAAACAAAAATTTTCCTGCTCCGGTCAAAAGAACTAACCCTATTTCAATAAGTAGTTTTTTATTCGTTTGTTCTTTAGGGTTTTTCATATCTAATTAATAGTAACTATTTACAAAGTTGAAATATAATAATAAACAAAAAGATAAGTCATTTATATTAATCAACTCATATTATTGGAACTTTTGAGTTGATTTCTTTGATATTTCTTTGCTTCAATTGAAATAAATGTATAGCAAAATAATAATATTTTGTTTATCTTGATGGTGTATTTTTAATTCCAAACCTAATAAACTATGAATAAGTTAATTTTACTTTTAGCACTTTTCTTTAGTGTTATTACTATAAATTTACAAGCCCAACAAAGGTGGGCGATAAGAGGAAGTTTTTGAACCGCCAGTGGAATTAATGCGGTTGACGGATATTTCTATTCTTTTGATATTGGTATCCCACTTTTTAAATCATTGGAGATTGCACCTACTTTTAGCTTTGTTTCAACTATTCCTTCGAATAATATTGAGAATAGTTGGAATGCAAGAAATAATAGTACCCTAAGTTCTTTTGATGGTAGTATAGATCAAACAAATTATGGAGGTGATTTAATGGGCTCTGCAAGTTTGTTGTTATTGTTTAAACCCTTTGAATTATTTAATAATCCAAATCTTGCAAAGCATGAATTAGCTATTGGTACAGGTATTGGATTTAAAAGTTATTCTACAACACGTTCAGTTTATAGTCTTAATGGTGAAGTTGAACTTATAGAATTTGGAAATCAAACAAATCAATCAATTGAACCCTATTACGGGAAGATCTTTTATAATTACCATTTCTCCGATCAATTCTTTGCCGGACTCGTTGCTGGTTTGGATGGTTATGATGCAGAAGCAACAGCACTATTTGGTTTTCAAATAGGGTTTAATTTTTCGGCCCATAAATAGCTTTGGAATAGGAGATTATGTTATTTTTGTTCTGAATTACGTCAACGTACTAAAACACATATGCGTTAAAAAATAATTATTCTTTTACACTTGACGATTATTCATTAATTTATAAAATCGATTTCAGGAATGAATACCTGTTCTTATTGAGCCGTAATAAATCTATTTTTATTTTTTTAGATGCCACAAAGAATATTTAAGCACCCTTTAATAGATAATGGTGGCGAAGACAAGAAAGAAGAAAAGTTTAACGAAAAAAAATATTCAATTTCAGAGATAATAGTAGGACTGGTTTCTGTTATTTTATCAGTTAACTCAATCTTTTGTTTTTGGTTTTTCTATCGTTTAGATGATGATTTTAATCCGTTAGGAATTTTTGCCTTCCTTCTTATTGTTATACTTTATGTTATAGGATTTTTTGTCAGTGGATTGTTATTATGGTATAGTTATGCTGAAAAACTTAAGACTAAATTATTCACTTTGACAAATCTTTTAGTTTATTTTGGGACTTTCATTTTTAGCTTGCTCTAGAAAAAATATACTAATTACTATATCTTACGTATATCTTATTTGAAATAAGTTCGTAGAGCATCTTGTAGATTAAATAAATGATATGAATCAAATACCGAAACTAATAGTTAAGTACATTATTATAAGTCATAATACCCGTTCTGTGGATGCAGTTAAAAATAGTATACTGAGGATAATATTGCTGTTTGGTATTTTTATAGGACATGTAAATATAACTGAGGGTAGCAATCACGATACAGATTATTTGCTTGAAAATTATACCAAATTAGAAGTAGAAATTCCCATGCGCGATGGGGTTAAATTGTTTACAGTCATTTATACCCCTAAGGATAACTCGGAGAGCTATCCTATATTATACAACCGTACTCCATATAATGTAGCACCCTATGGTGAGGATTATGGATTTAATTTCAGAAGGGGTTTGTTTCCTGAGTTTCTTCGTGAGAAATTCATTTTTGTATTTCAAGACGTTAGAGGTCGATTTATGTCGGAAGGTACTTACCAACATATGGCTCCTTTTATTGCGAATAAAAACTCAAATAGTGATGTGGATGAGAGTTCAGATGCTTATGATACTATCGACTGGTTGATTAAAAACTTGGAAAACAATAATGGTCGAGCCGGAATGTGGGGGATTTCATATCCGGGTTATTATACTTCATGTGCAGCTATTGATGCTCATCCTGCTTTAAAATGTGTATCACCCCAGGCACCTATTTCAGATTGGTTCTACGATGATCCACATCATCATGGTGCTTTCTTTTTATTAAACATGGGATTTTTTGCTGCAATGGATATTCCCCGGCAAAGTCCATATCAAGACTGGCTTGAACCCTATGACTGGAAGAATCCTGATGGATATGACTTTTTCATGAAGCTTGGACCATTGTCAAATGTAAAAAAATACTTTTTTGGCGATAGCATTGCCTTCTGGAATGAATTGGCTAAGCATCCAAATTACGATCAATTCTGGCAAGACAGAAATATTCTTCCTCATCTGAAAGATATTAAACCTGCTGTTTTGGTTGTTGGTGGATGGTATGATGCAGAAGACCTTTATGGTACTTTTAAAACTTACAGATCCATTGAGAAAAATTCACCAAATGGAAACAACCGTTTGGTAATCGGTCCATGGATTCATGGTGGATGGGCTCGCACAGATGGCGATTATTTGGGAAATGTTTCTTTCGAGGAAAAAACATCGTTGTATTATCGTCACCAGATTGAACTACCGTTTTTTAAGTATTATCTCAAGGATGAAGGTAGTTTGGATGTGGCTGAAGGGACACTGTTTATGACTGGTAAAAACGAATGGAGAGAGTTCGATCAATGGCCGCCAAAAGATGTGGAGTCAAAAAAACTCTTTTTTCATGAGGAGGGCAAACTGTCGTTTTCAGCTGTTAAATCAACAGAACAACCTTTTGATGAATTCGTTAGCGACCCTTCAAAGCCTGTTCCATATACCGAAGAGACTGCATTTGGTATGACCAAAGAATACATGACTGATGATCAGCGTTTTGCTGCCCGTCGACCTGATGTACTGGTTTTTGAAACGGATGTACTGGATGAGGAGGTGATTTTAGCGGGACCATTAATGGCTCGTTTAAAAGTATCTACAACCGGAACCGATGCCGATTGGGTAGTGAAATTAATTGATGTTTATCCATCCGATGCGGAGGATAATGCACACACCAGACCAGGATTAAAAATGGCCGGATATCAACAAATGGTTCGCAGCGAAGTAATCCGTGGTCGTTTCCGTAATAGTTATGAACACCCTGAGCCTTTTAAGCCGGGTAAAGTAGAAGATATTAATCTGGAGTTGCAGGATGTATTACATTGCTTTAAAAAAGGGCATAAGATAATGATTCAGGTTCAAAGTACCTGGTTTCCTTTAGTTGACCGAAATCCGCAGAAATATGTGGATAATATATTTGAGGCCTTGCCTGACGATTTTATAAAAGCGACGCATAAGGTCTATCACTCAACAAAAAACCAATCTTTTATTGAAGTTAACCTGCTGAAGGAATAGTGCTTAACTTCTTATTAATTAAATTGTGGTGAATTAGTAAACCAATAAAAAATCCCGACTAAGTCGGGATTATCTTAAATGTTCTGTCAGCAACCTAACTTCAATGGCTGGTGATATTTTCTCGTAGATAATATTGTAAACTGCTTCACAAATTGGCATGTTTACTTTGTATTTATCATTGATCTCCTTAATACTTTTAACTGCATAATATCCCTCGGCTATCATCAGCATCTCCATTTGTGCATATTTCACCGAGTATCCTTTACCTACCATGGTACCAAACATCCGGTTTCGACTGAATTGCGAATAGGCTGTTACCAGCAGGTCACCAAGATAAGCCGAGCTCTTGATATCACGTGTTATCGGATGTACTGTATCTACAAATCTTTTTATTTCCTGTATTCCATTGGATATTAAAACTGCCTGGAAGTTATCACCATATCCTAATCCGTGACAAATACCGGAAGCAACAGCCATTATGTTTTTCAGAACAGCTGAATACTCAGTCCCATAAATATCATCCGTTACAGATGTCATGATATAGGAACAATCGAGGAATGAGGCAAATTTTCGCCCAAGTTTAATATCCTGACAAGCAATCGTAAGATAAGACAAACGTTCCAGTGCAACCTCTTCAGCATGACAAGGTCCGCTGATAACTCCAATAGAGTCGGTTGGTACGTTGTAAAATTTATGCAGGTACTGTCCGATAATCAAGTTTACCTGGGGAACCAAACCCTTAATAGCCGATACAATGAATTTATCATTCAATGGCTCAGTAAGATCGGAAAGTGCTGATTTTATAAACGCTGAAGGAACAGCTAGTATGATTATATCTGATCTTTTTACAATTTCATTGATGTCGTCAGAGAAGAAAATATTCTCTGTTTCAAACATCACACTTGAAAGGTAATTAGGGTTGTGTTTTTTCTTTTTGAATTCGGTAATGTGTATTGGGTTACGGAAGTACCAGTTGATAGAAGGAACATTGTTCAACAACATCTTTGCTATGGCTGTAGCCCAGCTGCCGCTACCAATTATTCCTACCGTTGATGTTTCATCCATATGCATTTGGTTCATTTTAAACCATTAAAATAAAACAAAAAAGGCAAGAATGCCTCTTTTGTTTTATTAAATATCTCTTAAAGTTTAAGCTAACCAGTTTATAACGTCGTCCTGTGAAGGATTGGTTAAGCCTAATTTATGCTTTTTGTTCAGTCCGCAGATGTCCTGAAATAGTTTTCCAGGCTTTACTTCTTTCAACGCACTAACTTTGTTGAATCCTGCTTTTCTGATAACAGATACCCATTCTTCAGGAATACCCAAAGCAGTAAATTTGTCATCAGTATCTATTTGAGGTTTTTTCTCAGGACGCATTTGTGGGAAGAATAATACATCCTGAATTGATTCTTCGCCTGTCATAAACATGGTTAAACGGTCGATACCGATACCCATACCCGAAGTAGGAGGCATACCATATTCCAAAGCACGTACAAAATCGTGATCGATAAACATGGCTTCATCATCACCTTTTTCCGACAGTCGTAATTGTTCCTGGAAGCGTCCCAACTGGTCGATTGGATCATTTAACTCGGTGTAAGCATTACAAAGCTCTTTACCATTAACCATCAATTCAAAACGCTCTGTTAATTCTGGATTATCACGGTGTTTCTTACACAAGGGTGACATCTCAACCGGATAATCAGTAATAAATGTAGGCTGGATCATATGACCTTCACATTTCTCACCAAAAATCTCATCAATCAACTTACCTTTCCCAAAGGTATCGTCAATTTCGATTTCCAAATCGGAACAAACAGCACGAAGCTGTTCTTCATTCATGCCCGTGATATCGATGCCTGTATATTCTTTAATGGCGTCAATCATACTCAAACGACGATAAGGAGCTTTGAAATCAATCTCTTTATCACCGATCTTAACTTTCGTGGTACCGTGTAAAGCCATGGCTACTTTTTCCAACATGGTTTCGGTAAATTCCATCATCCAGTTGTAATCCTTGTAAGCCACGTAAATTTCCATTACAGTAAACTCAGGGTTGTGTGTACGGTCCATTCCTTCGTTACGGAAATCCTTGGCAAACTCGTAAACACCTTCAAATCCACCAACGATTAATCGCTTAAGATAAAGCTCATTGGCAATACGCAAATACAATGGAATATCCAATGCATTGTGATGCGTGATAAACGGACGTGCAGAAGCACCACCCGGAATGGATTGCAGGATTGGTGTCTCAACTTCAAGATAACCCATCTCGTCGAACATCTGACGCATGGTTTTGATAATGGTTGCACGCTTTTTAAAGACGTCTTTTACCGCCGGATTCACAATTAAATCAACGTAACGCTGACGATAACGCTGTTCAGGATCGGTGAAAGAATCATAGGATTTACCATCTTTTTCTTTAACAATCGGAAGAGGTTTTAACGATTTGCTTAAGATGGTCATTTCTTTGACATGAACGGTGGTTTCACCCATTTGAGTGTTAAACACAAAACCTTTCACACCAATGATATCGCCGATATCTAAATATTTTTTGAATACTATATTGTAAAGTTCTTTGTCTTCACCCGGACATAAATCGTCGCGATTAAGGTAGATCTGAATACGTCCTTCTGAATCCTGCAACTCAACAAACGAGGCTTTACCCATAATACGACGACTCATGATTCGACCTGCAATACAAACCTCCTTAAGGTTTTCTTTTTCAGGATCGAATTCCTGTTTTATTTCACTTGAAAAGTGAGTGGTTTTATATTGTTCGGCGGGATATGCGTTAATACCCAACTTGTTCAGTTCTTGCAAGCTATTGCGTCTGATAATTTCCTGTTCGCTCAGTTCCAACGTACTCATTCTGCTTATGAATTTTTCTGAATTACATAAAAGCAACTTTAAAAAGTTGCTATCATTTTCGGCTTCAGTTAACATGAAGCCAAAAAATCCTTGCAAAGATAATGTATTTAGTTGAATTTGGCAGTTCAAAGTTGCAGACTCTGATAAGTCTTACAATTTTTAATGTATTCTTGTATTAAAATATTTTCGATAAAATGGATTTACAGCGATTCAAAGGGATTGAAGCTTTTTTGTTTGATCTGGGAGGAGTCATAATTGATATTGATGTACAAAAAGCTATTGATGGGTTTAAAAAAATTGGCTTAAAAGGTATTGAGAGTCAGATAACCAAAAGTCATCACATTGGTTTGTTTAAAGCTTTTGAACGGGGTGATATTGATGAAAGAGAATTTCTTTCCAACATTAAAAAGGAAACGGGCATTCATATTTCTGATGAACAGATTATTGACGCCTGGCAATCCATATTGGTTGACTTTCCTATCGAAAGAGTACAGATACTGGAAAAGCTGCATCAAGATTATCCAACCTACATTTTAAGTAATACCAATGGTATTCATCTACAAAAGTTTAGTAAGATGGCGGAAGGCTATGAACATATCGAAGAATTGTTTACAGCGGCCTATTATTCATATCAATTGGGATGCAGCAAACCTGAAAAATGCGCTTTTGAAAAGGTAATTGAGCTATCAGGATTAAAGCCTGAAACAACATTGTTTCTTGATGATTCTGAAATCAATCTGCAGGTAGCTGAAGAATTGGGCTTTAAAACTCAGTTGGTGACAAAATCTAATTCGATGGTTGAGATATTTAAATAAAAAAGGAGGCGTTAAGCCTCCTTTGATATATGTAATTGATTTGGTTATTTTTTTACCAAAAGCCACACATTATCTTTCCCTTCTGTATTTCGGGCTCTTCGTAGTTCGGCAAAAGCTTCATTTTTATCGTAAAACGATTTGTACGATACTTTATAAAACTCTGTATTAGGTCCGTGTCTTCTTTCGATTATGTTGGATGAATAACCTTGCTCTTCCAGACGTAGTTTAAAAATTTCTGCATTCTCTCTGCTTTGGAAACTTCCGGCTATTAAGAAGTACTTGTCATCGGGTTTAGGGGGCTCTGGTTTTTTAACCTCAACCTCTGCTACTTTTTTTAACGTATCTACGGCAAGAGTATCTTTTACAGGTTTTTCAACCACTTTAGTCTGTGGTTTCTGAGCTTGTTTCTCCGGAGTGTTTTTACATGAGCTAACCAAGGTAATCAAACCTATAACAAGCATCATGCTAATAATATTTTTCATAAACGACAGTTTGTATTCCACTTTATCTGCTGATTACCTTTCATAATAATCTTTGCTAAAAGTAATAATTATGATGAGTTTGAGCAATAATTAACTGTGAAATTGATTTATGTCGTTAATAATTATACGATTAGTCTACGAATTTATATCCAACTCCCTTAATAGTGCGAATGTGGTCCTGACCAATTTTTTCTCGTAACTTTCTGATATGCACATCAATGGTTCTGTCACCAACGATAATGTTATCTCCCCATACTGAGTTGTAAATCTCGTCGCGTGTAAATACTTTTTCAGGCTTTGAAACCAAAAGAAGTAACAACTCAAATTCTTTTTTTGGCAAAACCATCTCTTCTCCTGAACTGATTACAATGTAACGTTCGCGATCGATGGTAAGATCACCAATGTTAATGGTTTCAGACGATGATTCGGTTTTTTTGGAATCGTCGTTTGGATGATATCTTTTTAAAAGCGCCTTAACTCTTGAAATAAGCACTTTTGGTTTTATGGGTTTGGTTATATAGTCGTCGGCACCGGCATCAAATCCGGCAATCTGAGAATAATCTTCACCACGGGCAGTTAAAAACGCAACAATAGAATTTTTAAGCGCCGGAATTCGTTTAATTTCTTCACATGTTTCAATACCATCCATCTCAGGCATCATCACATCAAGGATAATCAATTCGGGAATTTCGGCCTGAGCAACTTTTAACCCTTGTTCACCATTGTTGGCAGTAAATACAGTAAAACCTTCTTTTCGTAGGTTGTAACCCAAAAACTCAATAATGTCGGGTTCGTCATCAACCAAAAGTATTTTGTAATTCGATGTATCCATGTTTATTTATAATTTACTGCGAAAGTAACTGTAAGTATTAAAAAAATATTTTTTAAATATTATCAATATGTAAAGATAACATTAAGGAGCTTTTTCCAAAGTAAAAGTAAAGGAAGTTCCCTGGCCAACTTTACTACTTACATTAATTCTTTGTTTATGAGCCTCAATGATATGCTTAACAATAGCAAGTCCAAGGCCCGTACCTCCCTGCTCACGGCTTCGGCTCTTATCAGCACGGTAAAAACGTTCGAAGATACGTGGAAGATGTTCCTCGGCGATTCCGATACCGTTATCCTTTATTTCTACCAGTACACGATTATCCATATCATAGAAACTGACTGTTGTCTGTCCTCCTTTTTTACCGTAATTAATAGAGTTAACAATCAGGTTTATGACTACCTGAAACATTCTTTCTTTATCTGCATTCACCATGATAGGACGTTCTGATCCTTTACCAAATTTCAGTTTTATGTGTTTTTCATTGGCACGAATCTCCTGCATTTCAATAACTTCATCAAACATTTGAATAATGTTGTACGAAGTAATATTCAATTCTAACTCACCGGCTTCCAGTTTTGAAATAGCTTCAAGGTCATCCACAATACTAATCATGCGGTTAATACTTTTCTCGGTTCGGTTAAGGTAAAGCATGTTGATGTTAGGATCGTCTAATCCGCCATCGAGTAAGGTTAATATATATCCCTGAATATTAAAGATGGGTGTTTTCAGCTCATGAGATACATTACCCAAAAATTCTTTCCTGTATTTTTCCATTTGCTTCAGCTCCAGAATTTCCTGGTTTCGGTTATTCATCCAGTCGGCAACTTCTTTATTGATCGATGAAAGAATATCATTCTTACTTGGATCTTCAGTCTGATTATCATTCTGCTTAAATCCGTGAATTGATTTATAAATTGGCTTAATTCGCGAATAGATAAAGTTGTTGATGAAATAACTTACCAAAGCAAATGATAACGCAAAGAAAAGAGGTATAGAAATGGCTAAAGAATAATATAAGTTTGGGCTATAGAAATTTGCTAAAAAGAAGATGGCGGCCAATAAAAGAAAACCTAAAGATATAAATCCTGTAATTTTCTGAGGTTCCAACGATTTCATGTGTCTTTAATTTTGAAACAAAGGTAAAGTAAAAATGTCAAGTTCAATTATTAATAAAACCTAAGGTTTAGGTTAATGGAATGTTATCTAAAGGATTAAAGCCCAAATTATTGGTTATGACGGCTTAATTAATTGAATTTGGTAACAAAATCTTAACAATTGGTTTTATCTTAGCTGTAAATATTGAGTCTATCTTTACGGCGAAAAATTAGTAAAATGACGTTTATCTGGATTGCAGTAATTCTTCTTGGTTTAATGGCCGTGGCCGATTTGATTGTTGGAGTATCCAACGATGCGGTGAATTTTCTGAATGCTGCTATCGGATCCAAAGTAGCCAATCGACGAGTAGTTTACTGGATTGCTGCAACAGGTATTATTATTGGTGTTTTTCTATCGGTTGGAATGATGGAAGTGGCCCGTAAGGGTGTGATTTACCCTTCGAGTTTTGGTTTTACTGACTTGATGGTGGTATTTATTGCCGTTATGCTAACAGATATTCTGTTAATTGACGGCTTCAATACACTTGGATTCCCCACTTCAACAACTGTGGCAGTTGTTTTTGAGTTGCTGGGTGGAGCATTGGCATTAAGTTTTATCAAAAAAGGACAGGCTAGAATCGATGGAGTTGAAGTACAAAACCTGATAAACACAGATAAAGCATTTGTAATTCTGGCAGGGATTGTTCTGTCTATATTTCTGGCATTTATTGTAGGTATGATTGTTCAGTTTGTCTCCCGAATGATTTTTACCTTTAACTATAAAAACCGATTTAAAGTTCTTTTTGCCATAGTTGGTGGAATCTCCATCACCGCAATCGTATTTATGGTAGCCAAAAAAGCACTTGGTGGAAGTTTATTTGGAGATGCTCAGTGGTTCATTATGGCTCAGCAGTATTTACCTGAATTACTTTTTGGCGTTTTTGCCTTAAGTACCTTTGTGTTTCTTTTTCTGGGTTTATCATTTAATACTGATATACCGCGCATTGTGGTTTTGTTCGGAACATTTGCCCTTGCCATGTCATTTGCTGCAAATGATCTGGTAAATTTTATTGGTTTACCACTTGCAGCTCTCGAAAGTTTGAAAGTTTTTCTGGCATCGGGTAGTATTGATCCCGATTCGTTCTCAATGGATTTTTTGAGTTCCAATTTTCTGGAAAAGGATATACTGAAGGATTTTACTTATCAAAGTATTCTGGCTTTTGCCGGTGTTGTAATGATCATTACCATGTTTTATTCGCGTAAAGCGAAAGGTGTAACCGAAACAGAGGTTTATCTTGGAAGACAATCGGTGGGTTATGAGCGATTCGAACCCTCCTATCTTTCAAAAGTTATAGTCAGAAACTTTCTGCAGGTACACCATGCAATTATTTCTCTTCTTCCATCTAAACTGGTAAATGTTTTAGACTCAAGATATAAAAGAGTTGAAAGTTATGATGCTTCCGGGGGTAATGATCGAACTTTGTATTTCGATACTTTAAGAGCTTCAGTAAATCTTGTGGTTGCAAGTATTTTAATATCCATTGGTACGTATATGCGTGTTCCATTATCAACAACATTTGTTGTGTTTATGGTGGCCATGGGTTCATCACTGGCTGATCAGGCCTGGGGACGAGAGAGTGCCGTTTATCGTGTATCCGGAGTATTAACGATTATCGGAGGTTGGTTTTTTACCGCTTGTCTTGCTTTTATAGGAGCCTTTATTTTTGCTTATATTATATGGTACGGAAGTTGGCCGGCAACTATTATTGCAACCGCTTTGGTATTATATATTCTTTTCAGAACGAAACGATATTATAATAGTCGTTTGGAAGAGAAGAAAGCCTTGAAAGAGGAATTCAATGAAGAAACTGAAACCAACATGGACTTTCTTGTTGAATCAGGTGGAGAACAGATTCGTCGTAATTTATTAGAGGCTTCAAAAATATATACACTGGCTATTCAGGGATTTATAGATGAGGATCTTCGTCAGCTTGGAGAAGCAAACAGTAAGGCGGATAAGCTTAGAAAGTATGCCAGAAATGGTAAATCCCAAATGTTTTACGCCTATTCAAAGATGAATGAAGACGGTATTGATTCAGGTCAGTATTTCATTCAGGCCTTTGATTACCTTACAGAGTTGGTGAATTGTCTGACTGGTATTACCAAACCTCTTTATATCCATTTCGAAAATCATCATAAAGGATTAAACGCCGAACAGCAAAGTGATATAAGGGAATTACTCGATCAGGTATCAGCTTTTTTCAATCATTTGGTCCATATCGAGAAAGAACACAAATATGCGTTGATAGGAGATATGGTGATAAAACAAAATTTCCTGTTAGGATTTCTGGAAGAACTTCGTAAAAATCAGATTAAACGAATTCAATCAGGTCATGGTCGAACTCGCATGAGCATTTTATATCTCGACTTACTTGCCGAAACAAAAAACATTCTTCTTTATTCAATCAACCTTCTGAAATCGCACCGTGATTTTATTGGTGCTGCTAAGTAGATTTTTTATATACCGGGCAGTTATCACTTCAGAATTCTATTAATTATATGTCTTTTTAGTCTGTGATAACAGGAAATTAAGACAAAGTCAAGTTACTTTCTTTAACTTAATATCAAATCATCAGACCAATTGTTAATTGAATGTTAGATGAACTTTAAGTGCGAATTTACAGCCTCTGTATGATTCTCAGGTAAATTAACTTAACGTGCAGTAATGTAATTGATTAGATCAAAAAGCTACTTAACGAATACTTAAAATTGAATTAATTATCTCTTATCGCCTCTCATGATTGGGTGCCATACTTTTGCTCCTGTAATTTTTTAAGAATTGAGAGGAAAAATGAAAAAGCAAATCGTTGCAACCATTGTAATCTTAGTGGCCGTTTTTTCACAGGGGATGGCCCAAACAGGAATTTTAAGAGGAAAAATCACAGACAAAGCTACCGGAGAAGAGTTGGTAGGAGCTGCCATTGTTGTTGATGGTACAACCACCGGAACCATTACTAACTTTATGGGTGAGTATCAAATGCCTCCTTTGGAAGCGGGTACTTATAACATCCGTGTTCAGTATATCTCTTACGAACCACAAGTAAAACAAGGTGTGGTTATTACAGCTGATGGAGAGACTGTTTTAGATTTTCAACTAGGTACTGCCGAAATGGATTTAGAAGAAGTTCAGGTTGTTGCCAAAGCCAATCGTGAATCGGAGAACTTTTTGATGCTGGAGCAAAAGAAGGCTGAAGTGATTAAAGAAAGTATTGGAGCCAGTCGTATGTCAGCTCTGGGAGTATCAGATGCTGAAGATGCGACTTCAAAAATTTCGGGTGTTGCTCAAAGTGAAGGATCAGGTGATGTTTATATTAGAGGATTAGGCGATCGATACTTGTCAACCACAATGAATGGTTTACCTATACCGTCTGATGATGTTGAACGAAAGAACATTGATCTGGATTTGTTTTCAACCAATGTTATCAAGAATATTGGAGTTAGTAAAACATACAGTGTTGAAAACTATGCTGATCTTACTTCAGGAGCAGTTGATATTAGTTCCAAAACTTTTACAGATAAAGTAAATATTGGGATTTCAGGTGGAGCGAATACTAATGTATTAACGAATGGAGTATTTGGTAATTTTTATGGTACTCAAAACCTGAATGATCAAACTCTGGGTTATTATTCATCTCCATACAACACATTAGATGCTGTTCAATATCAAAGTTGGAGTACTGTTAAAAAGAGCATGCCACTCAACTATGGTATTTCTGCAATGGGTGGTAAAAAGGTTAAGTTGTCTGATAAAGATCTTAGCATTTTTGCTACTGTATCTCAATCAGGATCTTCAAGTTATCAGACAGGGTTATTTCAAAGCTATCGTATGAATAACCTTAATAACAGTTATAATGATGTTGAGCAATTTCAAACCGAATACAATACAACCGGTTTATTGAATCTTGGTTACGATTTTAATATCAATCATAGTATCAACTTTAATAGCTTATTGGTTCATAAAACCACTGATCAGTTGTATGAAAGTGGTAGAAATGGTGAAGGCTATGTAAGAGACCAGGATCCGCAGGAAGATGGTGCTTTTGTTCGCGACCAAAACCTTAAACAAACTACATTATTGATTAATCAGTTATTAGGAACTCATAAGTTCGGTGAAAAGGATGAGTTGAAGTGGGCATTTGGTTACAATAGGGTTGATGCTGAAGAACCTAATCGTATTCGTAACCAGGGAAATATTTTATCTGATGGAACTTTTGCCTTTGCTTACGTTGGCGATTATCAACAGAAAAAATCAATGCAAAATATCGAGGATGGTGAATTGAACGGATTTATCAATAATGAATACTTCTTCGTAAATGAAGAAGGTAAGAAGATGAAAATCGATTTTGGAGGAAACTTCAGACAGAAGAAAAGAGATTTTAATTCTCAGGCAATTGGAGTTTATGCAAGAGGAAGATCTGTTTCATCATTGGATAATGTTGATGAGGTTTTATTGGATGGAGATTTGTATGACGATGGCACTATAAGAATCAGAGAAGGCAAGCCAGACTTATATAACGGAAAACTATCTGTTTATGCTGGTTTTGCAAGTTTTGGTTTGGATGTGAATAAGTTTAGTGCCAATGTGGGGGTAAGATTCGAAGTTGATCAGCTGGACGTAAATTGGGATGTGGCAAATTACGTTGGGCGTATCGGAAGTTCTTCTAATTCATACAACAATATACTTCCAGCTCTTAATATGAAATATCAATTGTCAGATAAAAGTGCAATCCGTTTTGCTGCCAGTAAAACGTTAACCTTACCAGAGTTTAAAGAGATTGCTCCTTTCGAGTATGTATCACCTACAGGTCGTGTAACAAAAGGTAATCCTGATTTAAAAATTTCGGAAAACTACAATGCAGATCTTAAATGGGAACTGTTTCCAACACCTGGGCAGTTAATTTCTGTTGCCGGTTTCTATAAGATTATTAATGATCCTATTAACCGTGCACAAACCAGAGGATCATCAGGCTATTTCTACTTTGCTAATACCGGTGATAAGGCAAATGTTTATGGTTTTGAGTTGGAATCAAGAATTGACCTTATTAAACCTGTAACATCTGACATGCCTAAGTTAGACTTAACAGTGAATGTAACTAAAATGTGGTTTAAGCAGGATTTATTGGATGAATTCCAGTATTTCAATAAAACAGAATCTGATCTGGAAGGAGCATCTGAATTAATTTTAAATGGTGCATTAAGCTTTACCAATAATAAACCTAAGGCATTTATGGCAACTATATCCGGCAACTATTCTTCTGATAAGGTATTTGCTTTAGGTGCACCTGAAAGTTATTCTGGAAGAGAGACTTTGTTTAACAGTGAGATTGTTGAAAAAGGTTTTGTTACACTGGATTTGATCTTAAGTAAAAAGTTATCGGAAAAAATATCATTGAAATTTACAAGTAAAAACCTGTTGAACCCTAAGGTTGAACAAACCCAATTGATTGTACCAACAAGCGATGAGCCTGCAAGGACTGAAGTTGTGAGTTCTTACAAAAAAGGAGTTTCGTTGAGCCTTGGATTAAGTATTGATCTAAACTAATTGTTAAAAATAATTTAACGTCCTAAAAATGGAAAAAATGAAAAAATTTGCTTTTAAAGTATTGGCATTGGCTGCAATAGCTGCGCCTTTGTTTTCAAGTTGTGACGATAACAATAACCCTGTTCCGTCAAAAGATGAAGTAATCGAAAATTTAGAAAGTGGAGTGATGGAAGGTACTCTTAATGAAGATTACACACTTTCAATGTCTCAGTATCAGTTGACTGGTGCTTTCATCATCTCAGAAGGAGTTACCTTAACCATTCCTGAAGGAACTCAGATTGTAGCTGAAGCAGGTGGTACAGAAGTATATGTTGCTGTTTTGATGGGTGGTAAAATAAAAATTAATGGTACTGCATCAAACCCTGTTGTTATGTCTTCTCCTAACGCTGTTCCAGGTGACTGGGGAGGTTTAACTTTATGTGGTAAAGGAGTTTCTACCTCAGGAGCTAATTCAACAGCAGAAGTAGGTGGTTTTATCTATGGCGGTGATGATAATACAGATAGCTCAGGTAGTATCGAATATTTGGTAATTAAAGGTACCGGTGCTCAAATCAACGAAGAGTCACAATATAACGGGGTATCATTTTACACAGTTGGTTCTGGTACCACTGTAAATAACATTGCTGTTATTAATGGTTCAGATGATGGAGTAGAGTTTTTTGGTGGAGCTGTTGAGGTAACCAATATTTTCCTTCAAAATAATGAAGATGATGCTATCGACTGGACTGAAGGTTGGAGTGGATCTGTAACCAATGCTTATATTGAGCATACAATTGAAGGTTTCTCTACCGCATTCGAAGGAGATAAAGAGAACAATAATCCAACTTTTACAAATATTACAGCTATTTCTACTACTGGAGGAACAGCTTTACAATTCAAGTCTGTTTCTGGTGGTACCATTACAGGTTTATACTTAAGTGGATATGCAGTTGATTTGGATATGAAAGATGATGGTGAATTGTCAGCTGTTCAAATTGAGGGAGCAGATGCAGATGCTACATTAATCGTTGATGAAACACATAAATATCTTCTTAATTCAGGTAAAGATGCTCAGCCATTGGATATCTCAGGATGGACATGGATTGATGCTGAAGTTGCTGAAGTTGTTGAATTAAATGGTGACGTAACCGGAGATGTAACTCTAGATGCTTCAAAATACTATCGTTTATCAGGTGCATACATTGTACAGGATGGTGCTAAATTAACAATTCCTGAAGGAACTAAAATTCATGCTGATGCAGGAGGAACAGAAGTTTATATCGCTGTATTAATGGGTGGTGAAATAGACATTCAAGGTACAAATACGAACCCGGTTATTTTGTCATCTGCAGATGCTAATCCTGGAGACTGGGGTGGATTAACCATTTGTGGTAAAGGTGTTACTACTTCAGGTGCTAACTCAGTAGCTGAGGTTGGAGGATTTGTATATGGTGGAAATGACAATGCTGATAACTCAGGTTCAATAACATATTTGGTTATCAAAGGTACAGGTGCTCAAATTAACGAAGAGTCTCAGTATAACGGAGTTTCATTGTATGCTGTTGGATCAGGTACAACATTGGAAAACATTGCTGTTATCAACGGTGCTGATGATGGTGTTGAGTTCTTTGGTGGTGCAGCTATGGTTACTAATATTTACCTTGAAAACAATGAAGATGATGCTGTAGACTGGACTGAAGGCTGGAGTGGAGGTATTGTGAATACCTATATTTCACATACTATTGAAGGTTTTTCAACTGCTTTTGAAGGAGATAAAGAGAATAACAACCCTACATTTGAGAATGTAACAGCTATTTGTACAACTTCTGGTACAGGACTTCAATTTAAATCTGTTTCAGGAGGTACCATTACAGGTTTACATATGGAAGGATACACTGTTGATTTAGATATGAAAGACAGTGGTGATTTGGCAAATGTTCAGATTAATGGAGCTGCAGCTGATGCAACACTTATTACTGGTGAAACACACAAGTATACATTAAATTCAGGTAAAGACTCTAATGCCATAGATATCTCTGGTTGGACATGGATTAGTGCTTCATTCTAAGAGATATTTTTTAAAATACAAAAGAGCGGCAGGATTTTATTCTGTCGCTTTTTTTCGCTTAAAAAGCAGGCTATAAAAATTTTAACAACTATTTAAGACAAGAAGGTTTGATTTAAGAAGGTATTCTTTTACTTTAGCAAATTCACTTAATCATTAACTTTATGAGTCAGTTTGGACAAAATGTAGAAGGTTATACAATACCTGTTTTAAACGAACGAGAGATCAGAGCATCAGCGGGCTTGCTGTTTTTATTTGCTTTTATATCAATAATGACAGCCATTTTTAAAGGAGAAATGTTTCTGCTTAAATATTTCATTATTGGTTTTCTTCTTGATTTCGGTATCCGTTTGTTTATTAATCCACGATATGCACCCATGCTTATTATCGGAAGATTGATTGTTAGTAATCAGGTACCCGAGTATGTAGGAGCAAAGCAAAAAAAGTTTGCCTGGAATATTGGATTTGCTTTGGCAGTTATAATGCTGGGTTTAATTGTTATTTTAAATTCATACAGCATTATTACCGGACTCATTTGCCTGATCTGTTTAATCTTTTTATTCTTTGAGTCAGCTTTTGGAATATGTTTGGGATGCCTTTTTTATAAGTGGGTTTATAAAGAAAAGGCCCAGTATTGTCCGGGCGAAGTATGTGAAGTGAAAGATCGTCAGCCAATACAGAAAACTCCTTTTACACATTTTATAATACTTATAGGATTTATTGGTTTTATTACTGCTTCAGCCTATTTGTTTAACGACACGTTTAAAGAACAACCGCGTGACTTGTGGGAAATTGTTGACGAAAAGCTAGCTGATTAAAAGTAAGCTTCAGAAAAATTTACCGCAAATGATTGCTTCAGAAATTCCCCCTCCCCTGGGTCAGCCCCGAAGAATTGACCTTTTTTCTGTAAGCAGTTATTTGCGGTTTTTTTGGTTATAAGCGGAGTAATAAATATTTTTTGGGCGTTAGTTATTTACTATTCTCAATAGTCTATTTTTTATTTGATATTTTTACAATAAACACATTGATTACTAGTATGTAATGTAGGGTGTTAGTGCAGTTGGCAATTGAATAATAAAACTTTAAGTTAGATGCGACCCTTTGAATCTATCTTGTCTTTCTTTAGTTGTAGTATTGTTTACAATTGATATTTAATTGATAAATTTTTCTCAATCTTTTTGTCTGCTAACTGTTTTTCCAAATTACCAACCTTTCTTCCAGCACTATTTCGTATTTTTTAATGCTTCTATTTCTTTAAGGTAGTTTATTCGATCAAATTCCGTGATGGATGTGTCCTTTTTTATTAGTTCAATTGCCTTGTTGAGATAATTTTCCCCTTTCTCAAAATCGTTGATTGTAATATAGATTTCTCCCATCCAACCATAGTAGTCATAATCTTCAGGGTACTTTTCTATTGCTCTAAAAAGAATTTCCAGCGTAAAATGCAGGTGTTTGTTTCCATAAATGCCATCATAATCATTGTAATACTCTGAAGCAATACTATTGAAGAACAGTTCGGATGGTTGGACTGTAAAACCTAATTCAGATGAAATAGATGAATATAATTCCAAAAAATCATTCCATGGTACTTTATCTTTAGATGCCTTTGCAATATCAAAGCATACTTCTATTCTTCTGCCGTAATTTCTGAAGATATCACTTAAAGCATTACTTACTGTAACTCCTGGTGTGAGCTTGTGGGATATCTGATGCTTGTAGTATTTCCATTCCAGATTCTCAGGCAATTTCTTGTTATTCAAATAAGCGTTTAAGGTGTCTACTGCTGATTCATGTAAATCTCCATATGACTTTTCTCCAACTGAAAAATAGTAATAGTATTTATGGGAATTAGAAGTAATCTTATTGAGGAAAATCTCAAATTGTTTTTGTTGCCAATTATCCCCAAAATCAAAATTAGAAACACTATTGGCTATAATGCCATTGAAAAAATCCGGACTCTTTGATAAGGCATAAGATGAAAAAATGGCAGTGCGAGAATGACCTATCAACAAATTAAAATCTGAGATAGGGTATTTCTTCTTCAACTCATTATTCAACTCGTCCTCAATAAAAAGTATCAAATCATCCGCTTTTCCACCAGACTCATTAGGAGTTGTCCAGGAACCTCTGTTTTTTGGAGAAAAATTGATTCCTACAACTATTGCAGCCGGCATCCATTGTAATGTGCTTAAATAGTCAATAGTGTGTAGATTGTAATTATAGTTGTAGAATAACTGTTTGTCCAGTAGATATATAATGGGATACTCTTTATTTGTTTGATTCCTGAGTTCTTTTGGCAAGGTAATTTCTAACCCTACTGAGTCATTCAAAGCCTGAGAATAAAAGCTTGTTTCAATCGGTTTTTCGTACGAGGAGAATTCTTGAGCCTTGACAGAACAGGTAATAATCAGCAGTAATAAAAATAGGCAATAGGTTCTCATATATTTATTTTGAAGTGTGAGGATCTATTAAATTAACCAAAAGGTTTCAAGGTGGTTCAACTACTTCAAAATTAAGGACGAAGTACAACCAAAACACAACTGAGGTTTGTAAAGTACATTGGTAATTTTTTATTTAATTGTCATCCATCTGTTATCATCTAATTGATAGGCTGTCATACCTTCTAAGTCTGTCCAGATAATGCTCTTTATGGAATGTTCTTTTGATTCATTTTCTATCCTGTAGTAGTTTGATATTTGCTTGCCATTCAGTAATATGGTGTCACGATAAACTTTTTCAAAATTTTTATTAGCAGTGTTATTAACAAAACCTTTGAAACTGATAGCAATGTTGGATTTTAATGAATAAGAACTTTTTGAAATAGTAAATAGGTCCTGGACCGAATCATTGTTTACAATCACAACTCTCAAATCCGTATACTTATCTAATAACCCAGTTTGAGAATAGCTGCCTGTAATAGATTGAATTACAATTTTTTCAACATTGCCTATTGAATCACAAAAACAAATAGTGTCATTTTGGGAATAGTTTCTAAAGTGTGCTGTTTCACTATCAGAAAACATGGAGTCAGGTTTTGGTACACAACTTCCTGCAATTATTAATAAAATTAATGTAATGAGTTGAATGCTAATTTTAATATGAAACATTATTATTGGGTATTGGGATTTGATTCTTAAGGTAAGGGACTAAAAGCAAGCAATATTTTGCAACAATCAATTATTCAATAGGTTAATGGCTTCGTTTTATTTCCTGATATATTAATCAAGTACTATTTTAGGGTAATACATATTTGCTTTATTTCGGATATTGTACTAGTTATCTTATGGAATTATGGGTTTGTAAAGTCTGTAGTCCACATCATAATCATTGCAAATATTCCGGATAGTATTATTAAAGGTAAATACAATTTTACCTGTTTTGCTGTTATGTTAGTTTTTCCACTTAAACTTGATTTTTGAAATAGTCCGGGGTGTGTTTCGAAAAATTCAGCACCTCCTTTAAAATACACCCACCTGACACATAATATCCAAAGAAAAGCGATGGCTCCATGAAAAACCAGTACTATCGGATTCATTGTTTTTGGGTTGACATAGTCAAAAATGGAATGTGTTAATCCACTTAGATTGCCAATGGCTATTATTATCCAAGGTATATTTCCATAGAAAATCAAACCCTTAAAATACTTATCATATCCAAATTGTAAACCTGGGTTCTCAGAAATATACCTTTTGGAACGATGCTTCATTATCAGTCCATTCAGAATTGTAACAACAATAAAGAAAATCCAGGCATTATTAAATAGTAGATCCATATTTGATTTTAAGAACTAATTGTTAGGTTTAGTTTTTTCAATGTAAAGGTTTTATGAAATAAAATCTTATTGTCGTGTCACAATATCTCGCGACACGACAATAACTTAAGAAGTTTAACCCGGTTATGCTTTCATTCAGTATACAGGGCTTTATTAAATTCATTTTACAATAGCCATGGTCTCTGATTAGATTGAAAATTCTTAATTTACTGTCAGCTCTATCTCAGAATTAGATTGAACATCTTTATTTTCCTGGATATCTGCAGCTTTATCACATTCAGTATATTTAATATTGTAATTGTAATTTTTATAATCCGTTTTTGAGATACCATTTTCATTTACATCAGGTTTCCACCAGGCACCAGTTGGGCCGTCAACCATGACACCAAAAGGAATTGGTAACCAAGGACCACCATTAACAGTTAAACCTGTCCAGGTAACCAAAGTTCCAACAAATGACCAACCACGGAATGTTCTTTGAGTATAACTTCTTTGTATAGTTGGACAACCATCATCACTAATAGTGAGAAGTATTTTGTCTGCATCCCTTCGGGGCAATTTAATTGTTGTATTACCATATCCTTTTGTTAAGCCATCATACTTGATTTCAGCACTAGGATGCCCATCAACAACAACATGTGCATAATACTTACTGCCACCTGCAATAACTGCACAACTTTGATTTACTAATAGGATGAGTAATAAAAACAGAGTTCCATATACATATGGAGTTACTACTCTCAGTGAATTTTTAATTCTTTTCATGTGTAAATTATTTGTTTGGTTATTTGTGATTAACCTTGACAAGTTGTGATGCAACTAAATTCAAAGTTCAAATTTTATATTGATCACTAAACTAATTACTTGCGATATTGTAGAATAGTCTATTACTACCTTATATTCATTACTTAGAATAAACATTGTTTGCCAATAGCTTTGGATCGTTAAATGTTTATAAGGTTTTTAAATAAAGAAAAATAAACATAAGGATAGCATAGTTGCCCGGTAGTGCTGGAACAATATAGCGGATAGATGTTCAGGTTCATAATGTCTGGTTTAGAGTAATCAATATCATTTGCTACTAATAAATCTTCATACTTATCTTGTATCTCTTTTTCTTTAGTTGGAATGTCCCTAATTATTTTACGTAGTTTGTTATTTCCGAGATTGATGATTTTGAATAACTCACTTGTTTCTTCCGGGGTATTGATTCCATCATAAACATCATCAATTTCAGAATTTGTTAAATGATCTATTGCAGCTAAAATTAATCCACTTGCTTGATTCATCTGTTCAATGTAAGCTTGTTGATGCTTATGATTAATAGCTACTTCGGGGTCCCAGCTTCGAATAATCATTTGTCCATTTTGTTGCCATGAAAAATTTGATAATGTCATGTAATATCTTGAATTAGCTCCAAATATTTCTTCTAATAGTCTTAAAGTATTGGCAAGCCATCTCATATGTTGTTGAGAACCTCTTCCTGCAGATTGAACATTTGGAATTTGATCAACAACTTCATGCAATGAATTTAACGCGTTATCTTTATTCCATTTTTTCATAATATCTTAGTTTCTTGTTTAGCCATTAGCCTTGCTGGTAACGGTGGTTGCATGGCGCCGTAAGGGATTTAACCTCACAGACTTTCATAATTGCGCTAAGCCAAAACGCATATTTGATTCACATTTTCATTTTAAAGCCAAATCTGCGATTTGGCGCTGGTAGCCTTTGCTGAGACCCTCCAAACAATCACGTAACCCTTATGCGCTATTGCAACGTGTTAGGCTCTGGCATTTATTCACTGTCTAGTAAAGTTTCGACTTCTGTTTTTAGTTTTGGTAAGTGGTTTGTTATTATACCCCAAATAACAACATCATCAACTTTGTCATAACCATGAATTACCCAATTTCGTGTATCTACAATTTGTCGAGCATTTTTTATTTCAATTGAAGAGTCCATTTTAAGAATCCTATTCATAGCTTCTCCAATAATTTCAATCTCTCTTTCAATTCCTCGTCTGAGCAATTTGTTATTTTGATATTCAAAGAAATTTCTTTCGTTTCCTAAGTAGTCAAAAATAGAGTTAATTGAAGTCTTTATGTCAAATAAGTATTTCTTAATTTCACGCTTCATAAATCAACTCTTTAGATTCATTTACACTCTCAATAAAATAAGGGTTTGATAAAGTTCTTTCAGTAACTAAATCTATTTCTCGTTTAAATAAATCTCGAAGTCTGTATTGAAGTTCAAAATAATTTTCCGTGTATTCTTCAATGGAAATATTGTCAGCAAAGGAAATTAAGAAGTCAATATCACTTTTGTCTGTAAAGTTTCCTGACACAACAGATCCAAAAGCATATAAACTTTTAATTTTTAAGGTCTGACAAAGAGACCTTAAGTTCTCAATATTATTTTCAAGAATCCTTTGCATATTCTTTTTTTTCAAATTTAGTAAATTATTACGTAATGCAAATCCATGCTTGAGCCTAACTACCTTATATTCGCTATTGCTACTTTGTCTACACTAAATTTCTGTTTTATAAGTACAAAATCATTTTAAATACTTATAAATGTTTCAGAAAAACTAATCGTTTAGATACGGATAACAAGATTGCCGGATTTTGTTGTGGCTGCAAATTGTATAGAGGTAAGTGCAGGTTCATATGATTTGGTTAAGTATTGTCAATTACAAAAATAGCAGAAGTTGCTTATTATGCTAATAAAATATTTTTTAAGTTTAACAATCTTATTGTTTTTTACCAAAACTCCCTATGGGAATAGGTCAATACGGATCGGTTTTTCAAAAGAATATAGCAAGTTGCAAAACCTGCTGTGGTTTTAGGTAAAACCTAACGTGCTTTTGGATAAAACCTAGTGTGGTTTTGGGTAAAACCTAGTGTGGTTTTGGGTGAAACGTAACGTGGTTTTCAGTAAAACCTAACGTGGTTTTGATGCAAGTCTTAAGGCTTACTAAAGGTGGTAATTGTAATGGTGTTTATAATGCCTTGGTCAGAACGGTATTTAACCCTTACTTAGCCTGGTCTGAGACTTCAATTATCCCTGTTGTGAACATTTTCTCAACTTCAGAGAAGCAGAATATTTAAAGAAAATTATCTGGTTGCAATTTCATATTAAAAATCAGTAATTTAGTAAATAGCTGGTTAAGGTTATTACAAGGGTACATTACTTCAGCCTTCCACTAAATATCAACATAACTATTAACTAAAAAAAACTCAAACGATGAAGAAACAATATTGGATAATTCTTACAGTTATTGGTATTACTTTGATTTTAACCTCCTGTTTACCCGGCGGAGGAAACTATTCCCCCGATAGTCCGGCAGGTTTTTTTACCGGCATATGGCATGGCTGGATTGCACCCTTTTCATTGATCATGGGACTCTTTAATTCGTCCATCACCATTTACGAATCGTTTAACACGGGCTGGTGGTACGATTTTGGTTTTTACATGGCCATTATTGCCGGGTTTGGAGGCTTACAACTGGTTCGTAAAAAGAGGAGTTAGTAGTTATCACCTAAAATCCACAAGGATTTCTTATTGGTGCTTTTTGCGCAAAAGGATTAAGCTTTTTAAAATCTAGCATTTTAGAAAGTAATTCTGTCTTTGCGTTCTTAGCGAGATAAATAAAATTTATTGATGTTTCCTTGTTTTATTAAAGGGTTAAAATCAGAATCATCTGCAAGAAGACTCAGGAATACAATCTGAATATCGATCAATTACGTTCACTTTACTTCCAGGCTCTATATTTAATTTTTTAGATATAATTACTTTTTTTGCCTCAAGCCGGCGGGCTTTTACTTTTTTTCTTCAGTCAAAAAAAGTAAACAAAAAAAGACCGCGGCTGCATTAGCGATGATAATTTACTATTGTAGCTCTTAAGTGCGGCCGGGTGATCTCCGAGGCAAGCTCGGAGCTTCCCGGTCTTACTAAAGACCTATTACTATTAAAAAATCATCCCTACTGAGGCCGAAAAATCATAAGACAGGTAACATGTATTTATTGCATATTTATTCATCCCAAAGATTTTGAACGGTATAAGGTCCACCCGGAACTTCCCAGAACGAACCGTCGATAAAACGGCGGTTCTTATTAATGCCTTTAATAAGGGCCATATCTTCATCGGATAGTTCAATGTTGACCGATTCCAGGTTTTGTTTCAACCGATCAGGGTTGACAGATTTTGGGATTACTGAAATGCCTCTTTGCCTGATCCATGCCAGAATAATCTGAGCAACTGATAACCCTTTTTTACCGGCCAGTTCATTTAGAATAGGATCTTCAAACAATACAGGTTCATCTTTCCCTTTCATGCCGGCAGGCCTGTCTGATGAACCTAACGGAGCATAAGCAGTTAGATAAACGTTATTGGCATTACAGAACTCCAGCATGGCATCCTGTTGGAAATATGGATTGATCTCAACCTGGTTTACAGCGGGTTTAATGGTTGAATTTGATATTAAATCTTCCAGCTTTTTGATGCTGAAATTACTAACCCCAATGTTTCGGGTTAATCCTTGCTCTACAGCAGACTCCATACCTTGCCAGGTTTCTGATATTGGCATTTCTTCCAATGACAAATAATGTTCAGCCCGCATGGCTGAAAATACCTGTGGTTTAAAAGGAATGGGCCAGTGAATAAGATACAGGTCGAGGTAATCGAGCTGAAGATCGCTTAAAGTCTTTTTTAAAGCCGGTATAACTGCATCTTTCGCATGACTGTTATTCCACAACTTAGAGGTTATCCAAAGGTCTTCGCGTTTTACAATGCCTTCTTCAATACACTCCTTAATGGCATTTCCAATCTCTTTTTCATTCATATAAATCGCAGCGCAATCGATATGACGATAACCTGTTTTGATGGCTTCTTTTACAGCGGTATAAACTTCGCCTTTTTTTGATTTCCAGGTTCCTAAACCCAGGATGGGCATCTGATCGTTATTGTGGAATGTTAGTTTTTGCATGATGTTCGAATGTAAAGTTTGATAAGTTATGCAATAATTGTATTACAATTGATTGCCATCAAAGTTTAAATTAAGTCCCAATGAAAACAAAAACATGGTTGTGCTATGACTTAATTCATGACTTACTCCAATTGAAAAGACAGGTGTTGCAATACTTTTGGAAAAAAATGCCTGGCTCACCGATGCACTAATGGCAGGTATTAACTCGTCTGGTGGGGTTATCAATAAATACTCCTGATCTTTAAATGAGAAATTTAAAATATTGACTCCTAAATCCAATGAAGTTGGAGTACCCGATTGGGCTCTTAAAAGTTTGGAAGCGGACATTCCAAAGCCCCAAATTGTTACCAGCCTTGAACTGGTATACGAAAGGGATGCACCTCCTCTGGTAAAGTTATTTTCTTCTTTGTGTGCGGATAAATATCCAAGGCTGAACATTGGTTTTGTTTCATCGTCGAGTTGTGCAGATGCCAGAGAAAGGGTGATGCCCGGTTGCAAAACCAACCCCATACCTACTGAATTTGCAGTGGTGCCATTAGACACAGATCCTCCGTAAAACATTGAAAATCCACCCTTATTTCTGAAGAATTGTTCCTGGGCTGTAAGGCCAAATAATGATAATGCAAGGAATAAAATGGTTAGGTTAACTTTTTTCATAGCCTGTTTATTCAATTTTTTCAAAGATATCCATTCCGATTAGTAAAAGAAGGCTTATGATTACAAAAGCTGCATTTTTCTGTCTCTTTTTTCATATCAAATATTTATATTTATGTCCATTAACACCACGACTATGAAAGAGAAACAGAAATACGCGATACAAGGATTCTATAGTGGAAAAAATTGTGCCCAATCGGTCATTGCAGCCTATGCCAACGAATTTGGAATGGAAACTGATCAGGCACTTAAAATTGGAGGTACCTTTGGTGGTGGTATGGGGCGTTTGCAACAAACTTGTGGTGCTGTAACCGGTTCGTATATGTTAATTGCTTTATATAATGCAGAAAAGCTGGAAGATGAAGCAGAGATTAAAAACAGTAATAACCGGATGGTGCAGGATTTTAATAAGCGATTTGTTCGGATCAATGGGTCGGATCAATGTGCTGACCTGGTAAAAGTTGATTTGAAAACTGATGAAGGACAGGAGATTTTCAACAGAGATGAGTTAAAAGATAAGATCTGTTCGAAATGTATCAACTCGGCCATTGAAATACTGGAAAGTATTTTAATCAATTAATAAACCTGTTGAAAACCATTCCTGACAGGGTTTAGTTTTATAAGTTAATGTGCGTATTTTTACTGATATAATTGATACGCACATACAGAATGAAAATATTACATACTTCTGACTGGCATCTGGGTCATCGCCTTCACGAACAATCACAATCAGAAGAGCAGCAACGTTTTTTACAATGGCTGATTACCTTTATTACCCAACAAAGTATTGACGTACTGCTTGTGTCAGGTGATGTTTTTGATACCGGAACACCTTCTTCTCAAAGTTTAGCCGTTTATTATAATTTTCTGGTCGATCTTAAGTCAACGGGATGTAAACATGTGTTTATCACTGGTGGTAATCATGATGCACCGGGTACTCTTAATGCTCCAAAGGAAATACTGAAAGCTTTAGATATTCATGTCATTGGCAAAGCAACAGAAAATGCGGTTGATGAGGTTTTTTGTGTTCAGGTGAAAGGAGAGCAAATTATACTGGCAGCAGTTCCTTATCTCAGAGACCAGGATATTCGAAGGGCCATTGCAGGTGAAAGCTTCTCCGAAATTGGAGATCGTTATAAAAGTGCTCTCATCAAACATTACCAGGAGGTAGCTGAAGAATGCATTAAACTGAATGAAGGAAATCATCCGGTTATAGGTATGGGTCATTTGTTTGCCATTGGAGGAACCACCACCGATAGCGAACAAACCATTTATGTTGGAAATGCCGGAGATATTGGAGCCAGTGATTTTCCGGATATTTTCGATTACATCGCACTGGGGCATTTACATCGTCATCAGAACATCACCGAAAAGATTGTGTATTCGGGAACGCCATATATCCTTAGTTTTTCTGAAGTAAGTCATCAAAAGAAAGTAGTTACGATAGAGGTTGATAAGAATAAGATTTCGGCCATTACAGCACACGATGTCCCTGCATTCAGACAAATAAAGAAGGTTAAAGGTGATTTGCAACAGTGTATTTTTCAATTGAAACAATTGGCCGATCACAAAGATGAACTGGAGCCCTGGGTTGAAGTTGTTTTGGATGCTGATGAAAACAATTCAGTATCATTCACTGACATTTATACAGCCATAGAAGGGTTGAAGCTGAAAGTTCTGAAGGTATCATTAAATAAAGAGCAGGAACGATGGAGCCGATTACTGGAGAATTCTCATACCAAGGATATTAAGGATATTTCTCCCTTGGAGGTTTTTAAATTGAAGTGTGAGGAACAGAATTTTGATATTGAAGCCCATCCTGAAGTGCAGGACGCCTTTTTTGAAATACTACAGATAGCAAAAAAACAGTAATGCGAATACTTAAGATAGAACTCCAAAATATAAACTCGCTTCGAAGCGATTCACCCATCATCATCGATTTTGAAAGTCCGCAGTTTCGTGATGTGGGGCTTTTTGCTATTACAGGTCCAACCGGAGCCGGTAAAACCACCTTGCTCGATGCCATTACCATTGCCTTGTATCACAGTGTGCCACGCTTTAATCAATCGCATAGTAAAGGCAGTTTGGTGGATGTGATAAGCTATGGTGCCGCTGAAGCAATGTGTCGTGTTACCTTATTGGCAAAGGAAACCCGTTACGAGAGCTTTTGGGGAATGCGGGTGAGACAAACGAATGGAAAAATACTGGCAACTCCCCAGGAAACCATTCGCTTAAAGAATCTGGATAATGGAGAGATTATTTATGATAAGAAACGGAACTTTGAGAAAGAAATAGAAAAGATTACCCAGTTAAATTATCAACAGTTTCTGCGTTCTGTGTTGCTGGCTCAGGGCGAGTTTGCAGCTTTTCTTTCGGCTCCGGCTAAAGATAAAGGAACCTTATTGGAGCAGATAACAGGCGAGGAGATCTATAAACGAATTGGGGAAGCTTTGATTGGTCGTATCAGTGAGGAAGACAAAAAATTGAAAGAGATTACTTCGCAGATCAATAATGATGATTTACTGACTGAAGAAAAGAGGGAGGAGCTGAAAGAAGAGCAGGCCTTTCTGCAAAAGCAGCAGACCGAATTAAATAAGGAGATCGAAGAGGTTAACAAGATTCTGGAATGGTATAAACGAAGCTCTGAACTAATTAAAAGTAAAGAGCAGATTGATCAGAAGCAAAATCAGCTGAAAATAAAAGAGGAAGAAAGTGTTGATGCATTAAGGCTTTTGGATAAGCATTTAAAAGCTGAGCCATTGAAAGAATATCTTCAGCATTTGGTCAGTCATGAAACATCTGCCGGCAGAATTGAAGAGGAAAAACAAAAGCTGAGTGCGTCAATTGAAACATTAAGTGAACAGTTAAAGATTTCAGAGAAAGAGAGCACACGATCATATGAGATTTTAAAGAAGCAGGAAGAAGAAAATGCTTTGTGGCAACCAAAGCTGGAAGAGGTAGCTGCTTTGGATTCTGATTTAAAAAATCATCGTGAAAACCTAAAACAAAAACAAAAGGCAAAGGATGAGTTAACAAACACTTCAAAAAGTAACGAACAAAAGCTTCTGGTATCGAAACAACAGTTGAACCAAACAGAACATAAGCTTCAAAACCTTGGTACTTACCTGAAGGAAAATAGTCATGTTCAGCTAATCGATCAGAATCTGTCAGAATGGTCTGGTGAGTTACAAAAGAGACGTTCGATACATGAGGGTATTCAAAAGTTAACTGTTGATTCACAGAGAATACAGAAAGAAAACGAGAACTTAAATCAACTTTCAATAAAGCTACAGCCTCAGATAGACAATATTCAGCAAAAAATTGAGTCGGCTGAAAAGGAGCTGGCAATTTTTCTAAATGAATTAAAGGGTAAATCGTTAGATGCCATTCTGGCAAAGCAAGAACAGCTGATCAAAGAAAGAGATCAGTTAAGAGATTTACATGAACAATCGTCCAATTATAAGAAAGAGAAAGCTAAAGAAAAGGAGACAATCGAAAAATTAGCAGAGGTTACTAAATTGATTGACCAGGTAAAGGAGAAGCTCAATATCAATAAAGAAGAACAAAACCGAATTCAACAGTTGCTTATAGATGCAGAACGAATTGTGGAGTTGGAACTGGCTGTTAAGAATTATGAAGAAGATAGGAAGAAATTAAAAGAAGGAGAACCTTGTCCTTTATGCGGATCTTTAGACCATCCGCTGGTAAATGAATATTCAGATGCAAGGTTAAGTGAATCGCAGAAGACTTTAGTGGAAAGGCGGAATCTGGAAAAGCAGTTGCTTGAACAGGAAAAAGAATTAAATAGCCGGATGGCAAAATATGTTGCACAAAAAGAGCAATTGGATCATTTGCTGAAGGAATCATCGACTAACATTCAGACATCTATTGACAGGTTTAAGCAAATAGATCAGCCTTACGATATTAATAACCTGAATTCCATTGTTGACCGTGGAAAAGCTATCAATGTTGAATTGGAAAAGCTGAACGAAGAAATGACCGTTTATCAGAAGGTACAGAAGGATAAGGATAAAAATGAAGAGCTGATTAAGAGTTTGACAAAGGACTTAAATAGCAGTAAAGAGCAGTTTATTAAATACCGGGAGCAGCAAAAATCGTTGGTCGGTCAGTTGGAACAAAACAGAAATGATTCACAACGTTTGAAGGATGAATTAAGCATTGTTGAAAAGAGCTTATCTGAGGATTTATTGAAAGTTCACCTGAACCTGCCTCTGCCTCAGGATACAGAAGACTTTTTAATTCAGATGAAGAGTTCTGTCAAGCAATACAGAGAAAAAGACAATTTAAAGAAAGAGCTGCAGGTGAATTCTGAGAAGCTTGTGGTTGAAATGAATCATCTGCAAAAACAGAATTCTCAGCTGCATGAAGAGTTGAATATATTAGTTTCAGAATTGGAAGCGGTTAATAACTTAATTAAGACAGTATCACAACGAAGGGAATCGATAATACCAGCAGAAATATCTACAGAGGTAAAGAGAAAGGAGCTTGCCAGTATTTTAGATCAAAAAAGAACGGTATTTGAAAGCCTAAAAGCTAAAGTTGATCAGTTGTCAAAGCAATTAAGCTCTGAAGAGAATTTACTGAAGAAAGCCATGCTGGATATAGAAAGGGAGGCAAAGCAAACGGGAGAATGGACAGCTAAACTAAACGAAGCCCTTAAGGAAACAGACTTTAGCAAGCGTGAAGATGTTGAAAAGGCATTATTATCATCAGATAAGAAGGCAGAGCTTCAGAATCTTCAAAAAGCAATTGAAAATGAGAAGATGCAACTGCAGGCTTTAAGTCAAAAAGTTGAAGAGGAAAGTAAGTTGCTTGAACAGGAAAAGACCTTTGAAGACTCTTTTGATGAAGTAACGAAAAGCAAGACCGACCTGGTTGAAGCAAAAGATAAAGGCATTGGACGTTTGGGCGAGATCAGGCAGCGCTTTGAAGTGGATCAACAGATTGTTGATCGAAATAAACAAGTGGTTGAAAAGATTAAGGAACAGGAGAAGGTAGTTAAAAAATATCGCGATCTTAATCAGTTGCTGGGAGGATCAAAACACGCATTTAATACTTATGTGCAAAGACTTACCCTTCAGAATTTGATTCACCTGGCCAACCGTCATCTGTATGAGTTGAACCGACGATATTCATTAAAATTGCCTGAATCATACAAAAGCGGAGAGGAACTTAATTTTGTCTTGGTCGACCATTACCAAACCGAAGAAACCCGCCTGGTTGATACTTCGAGTGGAGGTGAGAAATTTATTATCAGTTTGTCGCTGGCCCTGGGATTGTCAGATCTGGCAAGCCGCAATGTAACAATCGGGTCATTATTTATCGATGAAGGCTTTGGTACCTTAGACAATACAACGCTGGAGACGGTGATTGCTACTCTGTCAACCTTACAATCCAAAGGAAAGATGATTGGTATCATCTCGCATGTTGAAAACCTTAAAGAGAGAATTTCAACACAAATACAGGTTCATAAAAAGCAAAATGGTATTAGCGAGGTTGTTATTGTTTAGATTGTCCTTCATATCCGGGAACAGTCTCTTTATAACCGATTCTGACTTTTTAAAAGCATAGATAAAAAAGGAGGGTGTCCAAAAAGTGATTCTGCAAATAAGGAATCTTTCAAATTGTAACTTTACTTTCATTATACCCCACCAAACCTCCCCTAAAAGGGA
>NZ_JBNGOX010000034.1:0-62978 GCF_050589785.1 Carboxylicivirga caseinilyticus
CAAAATTCATCCACATAAAAGAATATTTCAGTAACTTTATCTTCCATAATAAACAAGTGTTTTGGTGTTAATTATTTAAATTTCAGATACTTAAACATAATCAAAACCTTGTTTATTTCCTTGTAAATCAGTCAGTTTTTATTTCGAACTCAGGTTACTAGTTTATGAAGTTTATCGAAATCAGAACGGATGGATCAGAACCACATTCTGGGTCTAGGCATAAATTTTACATAGACGATACAAGAAGAATTTGACATCAACCACACCTCTGAATTGTCTTCTGAAGTCTTTAATTTTAGCATTGAATGATTCAGCTGCAGCATTGGTACTTCTGCCATTAAAGTAATTGATTATGGTATCATAATGCACTTCGAAAGTTCTTCGGATAGTTGAGAAGGACTCAAAACCAGATTGTTCTATCTCATTAAACCATAATGCTAGTTTGGTCCGGGCTATATCAGGTGTAATAAGTCGATTATAAATTCCATAGATTTGATAGAATAATTGTCAGACTTTATTAATATCAGGATACATATCAAAAAGGATTTGGACGGGTTTCTATTGATAGTTTGTCCAACTCTTTTCATGATTAAACTTTTACTTTAAGAGAGGTATGTGAGTTGTTTTTAGTTGCAAATATTCAATATCATCATAATTGTAGGTGTAAAAAAATCCTTGCCATTAATATGACAAGGATAAGTATAATAAGTGTTGATTATCTATTGTTAATCAATAAAGAATTTTAACACAAATAGTATTGCTAATAGAACTGATACTATTGAGATGTCTTTAAATTTACCTGAAAGTATTTTTAGTATTACATATGCCAGCATACCAAAAACAATGCCTTCTGCTATAGAATATGTAAATGGCATCATAACGATGGCTAAAAAGGCTGGAATGGCTTCTGTATAATCTGTAAGGTCTATTTTTGTAATTGGTGTAAACATCATGACTCCAACAATGATTAAAATTGCGGCAGTAGCAGCAGAAGGAATCATTAAAAATATTGGCGAGAAAAACAATGCCAATAAAAACAATACTCCTGTTGTAGCAGCGGTTAAACCTGTTCTGCCACCTTCACTTACACCTGCAGCACTCTCTACATAAGTTGTAACTGTTGATGTTCCCAGAACTGCTCCTAATGTTGTACCAATTGAATCAGCAAAGAGAGCCTGTTTAACACGAGGTATCTTACCATCTTTATCAAGCATATTCGCCTTTGAAGTTACTCCAATCAATGTGCCAACAGTATCAAAAAGATCAACAAAAAGGAAAGTAAGTAAAACCAAGGCCATATCTGTTGTAAAGATTTCACTCCATTCAAATTTTGCAAATATTGGAGATAAAGAAGGTGGAGTTAATTCAAATGAATCTGGTAAATGTGTAATGCCAAAAGGAATACCAATAATTGTACCGGCAAAAATACCAATCAATAATGCACCTTTTACCTTTCTGGCTAGTAAAGCACCTGTAATAATCAAGGTTACAATAGCTACAATCGCCGAGGCATTGTTAGTTATATCGATAATATTACCTAAACCTACCAATGTTGCATCATTGCCAATTACAATACCTGCATTTTTAAATCCAATTAAAGCAATAAACAGACCAATACCAACTGAAATACCATGTTTGATATTCATTGGAATAGCCTTAATAATCAATTCGCGAATGTTAAACGCAGTTAGAAGGATAAATACAATACCTTCTAAGAATACAGCTGTTAATGCAAATTGCCAGCTATGTCCCATTCCTAAAACCACAGTAAAGGCAAAAAAGGCATTTAGTCCCATACCCGGAGCAAGAGCAAACGGAAGTTTGGCAATAAACGCCATTACTAAAGTCGCCACGGCTGCAGATAGGGCTGTAGCTGTAAATACTGCTCCCTGATCCATACCCGTCGCAGCCAGAATATCTGGATTAACAGCCAGGATATAAGCCATTGTCATAAAGGTTGTAACACCTGCAATGACTTCAGTACGTATATTTGTTTTATTACCTGACAGATTAAATAATTTTTCCAACATGATTTGTGTGCTTTATTTGATTTAGAAAGTATATTTAACTGCTAGAGTAGGGTTAACAACGAAACCATTATCCACAAAATTACTACTAATTTCAATTTCACTACCAATTGAGAAATTTGGACATGTATTGTACCAGAATTGGGGCTCAGTTAAGAAAATATATTCACCTTCAAATGAATCTTGTCTCCAAAAATCTGCAAATCCTAATAAAGATAATTTATTATCCAAAAAATGAAGAGCCCAAACTGCAGTAATCTGAAATGAATTCTGATTCTTTACATCTATTTCAATTGTTCTTGCATCTTTAATGTTTTTATAGTTTGCCTGAATAGTAAGAATCTTTGAAAAGTCAGCATTATTGAATGTGTATTGAGCTCCAACTAAAAAGGCGTTGTTTATTGGAAAACCAAAGTTTTCTGCTACAAATATATTTCCTGCATTAAACTCAATACGAGGTTCAAATTTTTGATTTTCATTCCATTTAAAGCTACGAGCAATTTCCCAATAGGCAAGAGATACACCATTATCAGTTCCGCGTGTATCTGAGCTATAGTCCATATCAATAAAGAAGAAAGTGCTACCGAATTTGTCGGGTTTGAACATTTCAACAGTTGAAGTAACTAATTTACGATCTTTACCAAAATCGTAATGTAATTGTACATTTTGTGCAAAGCTTAGCACAGAACTAAACAAAAGTGCTGAAATAACTAATGATTTGATTTTCATAAATAATTTGTATCAAGTTTTACCATAAATTATTGGGGCAAATGTAATGAAATATTAAATTATAATTAAAGTGAATAATTTCACTTTAATTACTCTGTAGCAAGATGGCTGAATCTAATAAAAGTCTGAATTTAAATTGTTCTGTTTGCTTTTGTTTCGGTCAAGTTCTATATTTGTAAACTTTTTAAAAATAGGGTAAACTACAAGGTATAAATGAACGCAAAATTTACCGAATATAAAGGATTAGATCTCTCTCAGGTAAACAAAGATGTACTAAAAAAATGGGACGAGAATGGAGCTTTTGAGAAAAGTATCTCAACTAGGGAAGGGAAACCAACTTTTGTATTCTACGAAGGACCTCCTTCTGCAAATGGAATGCCTGGTATTCACCATGTGATGGCTCGTACCATTAAGGATATTTTTTGTCGTTTTAAAACTCAACAAGGATTCTTAGTTAAAAGAAAAGCTGGTTGGGATACTCATGGTTTGCCAGTTGAATTAGGTGTTGAAAAAGCACTTGGTATCACAAAAGAAGATATAGGTAAAAGTATAACAGTTGCCGAATATAATGATGCATGTCGCAAAGACGTGATGAAATATACTGATTTATGGGAAGAATTAACTCATAAGATGGGTTATTGGGTTGATATGAATGATCCTTACATAACTTACGATAACCGATACATCGAAACGTTGTGGTGGTTGTTGAAAGAAATGTATAAAAAAGGATTGTTGTATAAAGGTTATACAATTCAACCTTATTCACCCGCGGCAGGAACAGGACTAAGTACTCACGAGTTGAATCAACCCGGATGTTACCGAGATGTAAAGGATACAACTTGTACTGCTCAGTTTGCTGTTATTCGTAACGAAGAGTCTGAAAAGTATTTCGATGGCGATGAAGATTTATACTTTCTTGCCTGGACTACTACTCCATGGACTTTACCTTCAAATACAGCATTGGCTGTTGGTCCGAAAATAAATTACGTCAAAGTAAAATCTTATAATCCATATACAGGTAAGCCTGTTTCTGTTATAATGGCAAAAGATTTAGCATCCAGTTATTTCAATCCTCAAAATGCAGAATTGGATTTTGATGCTTATCAGGAAGGGGATAAGAAAATACCTTTTAAGATTGTTTCTGAATATGTAGGAACAGATTTGGAAGGAATTCGCTACGAACAACTTATCCCCTGGATTAAGCCTGATGGTGATGCATTTCGAGTGATCTTGGGTGATTATGTGACAACAGAAGATGGAACAGGTATTGTTCATATTGCTCCTACTTTTGGCGCAGATGATGATCGTGTGGCGAAAGCTGCTAATATTGCGCCATTAATTCTAATAAATAAAGAAGGTAAACGACAGCCAATGGTTGATCGTACGGGTAAGTTCTTTGCTATTGAGGATCTGGACTCTGATTTTGTAAAGGAGTTTGTAAATGTTGAAACCTATAAAGAGTTTGCTGGTCGTTTTGTAAAGAATGCTTATGACGCAACATTAGCTGAAGATGCTGCCACATTAGATGTGGATATTTCAGTAATGTTGAAGAAGGAAAATAAGGCTTTCAAAGTTGAGAAGCATACACATAATTACCCTCATTGCTGGCGTACTGATAAGCCTGTACTTTATTATCCGTTGGATAGCTGGTTTGTAAAAACAACAGCGGTGCGTGATCGCATGATTGAGTTGAATAAAACCATTAATTGGAAACCTGCTTCAACCGGAATCGGTCGTTTTGGTAAGTGGTTAGAGAATCTGGTGGATTGGAACTTAAGTCGATCTCGCTATTGGGGAACTCCATTACCAATCTGGAGAACAGAAGACGGTACGGAGGAAAAATGTATTGGTTCAGTTGAAGAATTAATGGCTGAAATCAATAAGGCTGTTGAAGCTGGTTTGATGAAAGAAAATCCTTTTAAGGATTTTGAGGTTGGGAATAATGCGAAAGAGAATTACGATAAAATAGATTTACATCGTCCTTATGTGGATGATATGGTATTTGTTTCTGATAGCGGACAGCCTATGTATCGCGAAGCTGACCTGATTGATGTCTGGTTTGATTCAGGAGCTATGCCATATGCTCAGATGCATTATCCATTTGAGAATAAAGAAGGTTTTGATCAGATTTATCCTGCTGATTTTATTGCTGAAGGTGTGGATCAGACAAGAGGATGGTTTTTTACATTGCATGCCATTGCAACTATGATGTTTGATTCTGTTGCATTCAAAAATATCATTTCTAACGGATTGGTATTGGATAAGAATGGGAATAAGATGTCGAAGCGTTTGGGTAACGGTGTTGATCCTTTTGAAGTAATCGAAGAATACGGATCGGATCCTTTACGATGGTATATGATTACAAATGCTCAGCCATGGGATAATCTTAAATTTGATATAAGTGGAGTTGACGAAGTAAAACGTAAATTCTTTGGAACTCTTTATAATACATACTCATTCTTTGCCTTGTATGCCAATGTTGATGGTTTTAAAGGAAAAGAAGCTCAAGTGCCGGTTGAGAAACGTTCTGAAATAGATCGATGGATCATTTCATTATTAAACTCATTGGTGAAAGAAGTTACTGAAAGTTACGAAAGTTACGAACCAACACGTGCTGGTCGGGCCATTCAGAACTTTGTAATGGAGAATTTGAGTAACTGGTACGTGCGATTAAATCGTAAACGTTTCTGGGGTGGTGAATTTAACGAAGACAAATTAGCTGCTTATCAAACTTTATATTCATGTTTGGAAACTGTGGCCTTATTATCAGCTCCAATCTCTCCATTCTTTATGGATCGTTTGTTTAATGATTTAAATCAGATGTCTGGCCGATTTACTGATGTTTCGGTCCACCTGGCTCAATTCCCATCTTATGATGAATCATTGATCGATTCAAGTTTGGAAGAGAGACAGCAATATGCTCAGGAAATCTCATCAATGGTACTGGGATTACGACGTAAAGTTAATCTGAAAGTACGTCAGCCGTTGAATAAGATTATGATTCCAATTTTGGATGAAACATTCGAGCATCAGTTGGAAGCTATAAAATCTTTGGTATTGACTGAAGTCAATGTGAAAGAGATGGAGTTCTTAAGGGATGCTTCAGGTGTGTTGGTTAAGAAGATTAAACCGAATTTTAAAACCCTTGGTCCTAAGTACGGTAAGATGATGAAAGCAATTTCAGGAGCAATTAATGCATTAGGTCAGGAAGAAATTGCTATCTTCGAGAAAGAGGAAGAATTTTCACTGGAACTGGATGAGCAAAAAGTTGTTCTTTCAATTGAAGATGTTGAAATAATGTCAGAGGATATTCCTGGTTGGTTGGTTGCCAATGAAGGTAAATTAACTGTAGCTTTGGATATTGAAGTTACTGAGGAGTTAAGAGAAGAGGGTATCGCTCGTGAATTTGTAAATCGAATTCAGAATTTACGTAAAGATTCAGGATTGGATGTTACTGATAAAATCAAACTGTCGATTATGAAAAATGATGCTGTAAATAGGGCTGTTGAAAAACATGCTGAATATATTGGAGCTCAAACATTGGCAGTTGAAGTAAAATTAGTAGATAATTGTAACGATAATACTGCGGTTACCGTAGATATCGATGATGAAATAAGTACCTTAATGCAAATTGTTAAGGCTTAATTCAAATTTGTATTATATTAAAAAAAGTCCGTATGGCTGAAAGAACCCGTTACTCTGATGAAGAACTTCAGGAATTTAAAGAAATTATCCTGAAGAAGCTTGATAAGGCCAAGAAAGATTATGAATTGTTGAGGCATACTATTACGCATGAAGATGGTAATGATACTCAGGATACTTCTCCTACTTTTAAAGTATTGGAAGAAGGAGCTGCAGTTCTATCCAAAGAAGAGGCTGGTAAATTGGCTCAACGTCAACAAAAATTCATTCAGCATTTACAAGCTGCCTTGGTCCGCATCGAGAACAAAACATACGGTGTTTGTAGGGTTACTGGCAAACTGATTCCAGCAGAGCGTCTCAGAGCCGTTCCTCATGCTACACTAAGTGTTGAAGCAAAGCAAAACCAAAAGTAAATTGGTGATGAAATCAGGCGTGTAGCCTAAATAAATAACTAAGTGACTATTGGCATTTTGCTTTTAGTCACTTCTTAATTTTTATACGTGAGGTCGTTAAACGCCCTTCGATAACAACGCTAACTATGACTGTTTTAAAAAAGTCTTTTTTAATAATTTTCGCTGTTTTATTGGTCGACCAGATTGTGAAAATATGGATTAAGACCCATATGATGCTAGGCGATGAAATTCCTGTATTGGGCAATTGGTTTATTATTCATTTCGTTGAAAACAACGGAATGGCATTTGGAATGCAGTTAGCAGGTAAGTTTGGAAAGGTCTTTCTGAGTGTGTTTCGAATTATTGCTGTGATCGGAATTGGTTGGTATCTGGTTAATTTAACGAAGAAGGATGCCCCTAAAGGATTGGTGTTTAGTGTTGCTTTGGTTTTGGCAGGTGCTTTTGGTAATATAATTGACAGTGCCTTTTATGGAATAATTTTCGACCATAGTTACGGTCAGGTTGCAAGTTTATTCCCAGCTGAAGGAGGATATTCTAATTTTCTACATGGGAAAGTTGTTGATATGCTGTATTTTCCTTTATTAGAAGGACGTTATCCGGATTGGATGCCTTTTGTTGGAGGTAATACATTTATTTTCTTTAGGCCCGTTTTTAATATTGCTGATTCCTCAATAACAATCGGTATATTTTCTATTTTGCTCTTTCAGAAGAAGTTTTTTAAGGAAGAAAAAACTATAGAGGAATAAACTTCCGGTTAATTTACATTCATTAACGTTTTGTATTGAACCTTTTGCCAGAATTGACGTAATTTGTTCATGTTGGAAATAGGAATAAACCTTTAGATGTCACAGCTTAACATTATGGATGTTATATCTTTTCCCTTTTAATAACTTGTTTCTGGCTTATTCAGTCTTAAATTTTATAACTTTGTGCGGCTTTTTTAAATTATTGTCAATATTATTGAAAAAACAACGTTGTGTTGTTACAATAGAATTAAAAAAAACAGCTGTTGTTTATAGGTTAACTTCCAGGTTGTGTATTATTATATGGAACTGAGAAGGCGATAGCGTTCTATTAATCAGTAACAAATTAAAGAAATAATGAGAATAATTCTTTTATCCTTTGCAATGCTTTTGGGAACCATTTCTTTCAGTGGTCATGCTCAGAATGTGAACCCCAAAACTGTTGATGTAGAAAGTTTAAGTGAATCTCAAATACGTCAAATTGTTGATGAAATAAATAAAAGAGGGCTTTCAGAATCAGAAGCGATTGGATTAGCCAGAGCGCGAGGTTTAAGTTCAGACCAAATTGCTACTCTTAAAAGGAGATTGGCGGAAGTTAAACGGAATGGAGGAACAGATGTTGATCGGTTAACTCGTAGACAAAGTGATTCGTATGAAATTGTTGAAGACGCAGAATTATTGACCTCCAAAGCAGCCATTGACAGTACAAAAATTGATCAGCGTATTTTCGGGTTTTCATTTTTTAATAATGAGCAGCTAACATTTGAACCAAGCCTAAACATGCCAGTACCTGATGATTATATTCTAGGCCCGGGTGATGAATTATATGTTGAAATTTGGGGCGCATCACAGCAATCTTATCAACTCGAAATAGAGTCAGATGGAAAAATAAATATTCCTTTAGTTGGGCCATCATATATTGGAGGTTTGAAGTTTAATGTTGCCAGGAAGCAAGTAGTTGATTTGTTATCTACCATCTATGCTGATTTAAAAAGTGAACAACCTAGAACTTTCGCTTCAGTTAGAACCGGTCAATTGAAAGTTATTAGGGTTAATGTGGTTGGAGAGGTTTTTAATCCCGGATCTTATACTCTGCCGGGAACGGCTTCCTTGTTTAATGTGTTATACCTTTCAGGTGGGCCGAACAAGAATGGATCTTTCAGGGATATTCAATTAATACGTAATGGTAAGGTTATAAATCGACTGGATATTTACGATTTTCTGATTAATGGAAATTCTTTAGTCAATGTACCTTTAATGGACAATGATATTGTTATGATTCCTACCTATATCAACCGGGTAAAAGTAGAAGGTGAGTTTAAACGTACAGGACTGTTTGAGGCTCTAAACAATGAGACAGTCAAAGAAATGGTGAATTATGCCGGAGGATTTAGTGAACTGGCATACCATAAAAGATTACGATTATATAGAAATAACGGATTCGAAAGGGAATTTAAAAGTATCGATAAAGAGAATATTAATAAGATTCTTTTACAGAATGGTGATAGTCTTTATGTTGGTAAAATCTTGGATCGCTATCGTAATATGGTAACAATAGAAGGTGCGGTTTTTACACCAGGAAATTTTGAATATACTGAAGGTTTAACTTTAAGTCAATTAATTAAACAGGCAGATGGCCTGATTGAAAATGCTTTTATGGCAAGGGGGATTATTACACGATTAAAAGCAGATTATACAAAGGAGAATATCAATTTTGATATAAATGGTATTATTGAGGGAAAATCTGAAATTTTGCTAAAACCAAATGATGAAGTGTTAATTTCTGCCATAGATAATATGCGAGAAGAACGTACGGTTGCTATATGGGGAGAGTTGCAAAATATGGGTGTATATCCATATGCAGAAAACTTGACTTTAGGTGATCTTGTTTTCTTGGCTGGTGGCTTTAAGGAATCAGCCTCTGAGTCAACAATAGAAGTGATGAGACGTCTGCCTTACAAAGAAGCGGATAAAAGTAACGGTAAAACATCTGAATTGTTTTATTTCCATGTATCCCGTGATCTTGAATTAAATGATGAAGGTGCGTCTTTTATTATGCAACCATATGATGAAGTCTTTGTCCGATATATGCCTGGGTTTCAGAAATCGGGAGTTGTAACCATATTGGGACAAGTTATGTATAGTGGGAATTATGGTTTATCATCACGGACTGAACGTATTTCTGATTTGATAGGACGAGCTGGTGGATTATCAGGAAATGCATATCCATTAGGGGCTAAGTTGACGAGGCCAGTTAAATTTACTGATGAAGAAAAGGCAAAACGGAAAGAATTGATGCGCAAGGACAGTACCCTTTATTTTTCTGATCTAGAATTTGAAACAGTCAGCATCAACTTAGAGAAGATATTGGCTGATCCTGGTTCAAAAGAGGATATTTATTTGATGAATGGTGATGTATTGGAAATACCTTCAGTACTGCAAACTGTAAAGGTCTCAGGTGAAATATTAAATCCATCTTCAACTGTTTATGTGAAGAATTACAATGTAAGAAGGTATATACGGAATAGTGGGGGCTTTTCTATTATGGCAAAAAAGGGTAAAACCTATGTGTTGTATCCAAACGGAGCATCAAGTGCTACCAAAGGTTTCCTGTTTTTTAGGAGTTATCCCAAAGTAACACCTGGTGCAGAAATTGTAATACCAAAGAAGCCGGAAAGGGAGGGTATGCCGCCACAAGCATGGATCGCAATTGCAAGTTCCTTAGCTTCCATGGGATTAACTATAGTGTCGATTGTAAATTTGAGTAAATAACATCATCAAGTAATTAATATGGAAGGTAAAAAAGACAATAATACTCTTCAAATCATTAAAGATGATGAAATTGATTTGATTGCTCTGGCAAAAGTTATTTGGGAAGGACGAAGGATTATTTATTATTGTGTAGGTATTGCCATATTTATTGGTTTATTGATTGCCTTTTTAAGCCCTGCTAAATATACTGTGTCTGCGACTCTTCTGCCTTCTGCAGAAAAGAAAATGAGTAGCATGGGTGGATTAGGAGCATTGGCTGGTATGGCTGGCATTAACCTTGGCTCCATGATGGGGCAATCCACTGGAATACCGGCAGAAATTTATCCACAAGTGGTCAATTCCTATCCCTTTCTGAATGAGCTGATTCATGAGAAATTTAATTTTGAAGAGTATGAGCAACCTGTATCTATTTATGAATATGTGGTAAATGATACTATTGAATCTTTTAGTAGCCAAATAGCGAAATATACCATTCGTTTACCATGGACTATTAAAGAAGCTATTTTTTCCAGAAATGAAAATAAAACTACTACGACTGATTTTGGTGTCCTTAATCTCTCAGAAGAAGAAGTGATGGCTCTGGAATCGGTAAAAGAGTTGATTCAAATTGAAGTTAATCAGGAAACAGGTTTAGTTAGTCTAACAGTTGAGTCAAGAGAACCAATTGTCACGGCTCAATATGTTCAAAAGGCAGTAGAGTTATTGCAACAGTATATCATTGCCTATAAAACTAAACAATCTCGGGAAAATCTGAAGTTTGTACAGGTCAGTTATGAGGAGAAAAAAGCGGAATATGAAAGCTTGCAAAAGAACATTTTTAACTATAAGGATCGACATCGTAATTTGGTTTCCGAACGTTTAGATCCCGAATATCAGCGTTTGAGTGATGCTTATGAATTGTCATCAAGTATTTATAACGAATTGGCCAAACAACTAGAGCAGGCTAAAATAGCTGTTAAAGAAGAAACGCCTGCTTTTACCATCCTGGAGCCAGCAAAGGTGCCAATAGAGAAGAGTGCACCCAAGAAGAAGATTATTTTGGTTCTGAGTGTGTTCTTGGGAGGTTTTATAGGTGTTTGCTTTGTGTTTGGAAAATTAATTTGGAATAATTTTTTGAGTAAGCTGGCTGAATAAGGAAATAGACTTAAATAAAATTTTCATTAGAATAATAATAAAAGTATAATTAATGTGCGGGATTACAGGATTATATAGCAAAATTCAAATAAATGATATTCGATTAAGGGTTGAAAAGATGAATGATTCTATTATTCATAGAGGGCCTGATGCCGGAGGTTATTATTTGGATGAAAATAATTTGGCATTAGGGCATAGGAGATTATCAATTATTGATACTGCTGAACATGCAAATCAACCGATGGCTTCAAATAATGGACGTTGGCAGATTATTTTTAATGGTGAGATATATAATTTCCAGCAGATTAAATCTGAACTTGATTATGATTTTCAGACACAATCTGATACCGAGGTCATTCTGGCAGCAGTAGATTCTAAAGGTTTAGATTGGTTTCTTCAAAAAGCTAATGGTATGTTTGCCATAGCATTATTTGATACTATTGAAAAGGACCTTTTCCTGATACGAGATAGGCTAGGTATCAAGCCACTTTTCTATTATTACGATAATAAAAAAATTGTATTTTCTTCAGAAATTAAGTCTATACTTAGCAGTGGATTAGTCCAAGCTAAATTTAATGAAAAAGCTGTTGATGAGTATTTAGGGAATAGATACGTAAGGGCACCATATAGCTTTTTTAAGGATATTTATCAGTCCATTCCAGGTACTTATTTAAAAATAGATAAAGAACTTAATTTATCTAAATTCGTATATTGGGATCTTCCACAAAAATTTAATTGTTCAAAGTTCTACAATGAAAATGATATTCTGGAAAGATTTGAAAAACAACTAACTAAGGCAATAAGGTATAGGTTGATTGCCGATGTGCCATTAGGCACATATTTAAGTGGAGGTGTGGATTCAAGTCTTATTACAGCAATAACAGCACTCAATAAGAGGGAGCGTGTTAATACATATACTATAGGATTCCCTGAGCTAAATGAGTTTAAATATTCAGAATTAGTTGCGGACAAATATAATACAAGTCATCATGAGATCTTAATGAAGCGTTCTGATTATGTGGATAATTGGGAGCGTCTAATAAAATTCAAGGATGCCCCTTTAGGTGTACCTAATGAAATACCTCTCGCAGTTATGTCGTCAAAGCTCAAAGAGAAAATAACTGTTGTTTTATCAGGGGAAGGAGCTGATGAACTGTTAGGGGGATATGGACGAATTTTTAGATCAGGATTTGACTATTATAACGAGAAACCAGATAAAAGTTTTTATGATTATTTTATAGATAAATATGAATATGTGCCAAGAAAAATGAGGGATGAGTTGCTAAACACATCTTTTGGATACCGACAGGAATTTGATAATGAGGTTAAAGAAAAATTTGGTGAATTATCAAATGAGGAGCAAATATTCAGATTTTTTCACCAATATCATGTAAAAGGTTTGCTAAATAGAGTCGATACTACAACAATGCAAACTTCAGTTGAGGCCAGAGTTCCTTTCCTAGATCATGAATTAATTGAATTTGTTTATAATGAAATCCCTTATGATTTAAAGCTAAGGTGGATTAGTGGAGGGGAGGCTAAAGCATTTAAATTGAGTGCTAATGAGTATAGTGAGATTTTAGATACCCCTAAATACTTATTAAGAAAGTTGAGTTATAAATATTTGCAGAAAGAAATAATTGAGAGAAAGAAAGTTGGTTTTCCAGTACCCTTAACTGAATGGTTTAGTAATTTGGAAGTTCTGGCAAAAGAATTATTGCCTAAAGCAGATTGGTTAAAAGATAATGTTGTTGATGAACTATTGGTACAAACTAAAAGTGAAGAACGGGCTGGGCAAATATTGTGGATGTTTATAAACATTGAATTGTTTAGAAAAAACTATTTTGAAAAGGACTGGACTTGGTAATTATATTAATTAATATAGAGAAATGTACAAGAGAGGTGATGAAAAAACAGTAGTTGGATATACTACTGGGGTTTATGATTTGTTTCATATAGGTCATTTAAACTTATTAAAAAACGCAAAGGGGCTTTGTGATAAATTAATTGTTGGCGTAACAAGTGATGAATTAGTTGCATACAAGAACAAACAATCAGTTATCCCACATGCTGAACGAATGGAAATAGTTCGAAATATAAAGTTTGTAGATGCGGTCGTTCCTCAATATGATATGGATAAGTTTAAAATGTGGGAAAGGTTGAAGTTTGACGTGATGTTTGTAGGAGATGATTGGTTTGATACTCCAAAATGGCAAGAACTAGATAAGAAATTTAAAGAGGTAGGAGTTAAGATTATTTATTTTCCCTATACAAAAGGTATATCCTCAACAAAAATTAATGATACCCTAAAACGACTACGAGAAGGAGAACAAAGCTAATGAGGTTTTCCCTCAATAGAATCTAATAGAGGAAATGAAGCAATTAAAAGAACTGTTAGGAGACTCGATAATATATGGATTGGGTAGTTTTTTATTAAAAGCTACCCAAATATTTGTACTGCCATTGATACTGTTCTTCTTGAAAAAGGATGAATTTGGTACTTTAGATTATTTTCTTAGTCTTAAGAATATTTTAGTAATAATATATGGATGGGGAATCTTAACATCTATCTTTAAGTTTACCAATAGTTCGCTACGTAAGGATCATGTTGCTTTTAATGGTTTCTTGGTTGTTGTGACTATCACAGGAATTGGTTTGCTAATTTCTCTATTATGTTTCTTAATTCCTGAAATTAGTATTTACTGGAAAGAAATAATTTATATTCACTTAATATCCACATTTGCAGCATTTATGTCCATTCCATTAGGAATATATAGACAGCGAAGAGAACCTTTGAAATATATATTAGTTAATGTGGTGTATACCATTGTATTTCTGGGAGGATCATACTTTCTGTTATTAACTTCAGAGTTAAGCTACTTGGCAATACTACTTGGCCACTTGTTTGCTTCTATAATTGCTTTTGTTATTGGTACAATTGGAGTTATTAAATATATCAGATTCAGGTTTGAAAAAGAGTTGTTTAAGAGGATGTTGGATTTTGGGTTTTCAATTCTATTAAATTCTCTGTCATTTGTGCTAGTATTGGGAACAATGAGGTTTTTCTTAAAAATTAACGGCACGTTTGATGACGTTGGTATACTTGGAATGGCACAGCGGTTATCATTATTTGTTGGAGCGTTACTAATATCTCCCTTTACTTTAGCATGGTTGCCGTTTGTTAAATCACACTATCAGAAATATGATTTTAAAGAAACTGTAAATCGTGTTTTTACTATATTCCTTTGGGTAGGATTGTTTTTTTGTTTCTCTCTTGAATTATTGCAAAATGATTTTTTTGATTTAATCAAAAATTATGAATATAGGGAGGCAACTAATTATGTTCTACCTTTGTCTTTTTCCTATTTATTACAAGGCTTTTATTTCATATTCTCAGCAGGCATTTTTTTGGCAGATACCACCACGAAGTATAAAGTAATTGGCGTGATAGTGCCAATCTTTAATGTTGTTTTGTATGGAATTTTTCTGAATAAGATTTCCATAAATTTTGTAACCTATATCTCATTATTGTCTTTTTTACTAGCGACCATTATGGCTTATGTGTATGGAAATAAGAGACTTGGTGTTAAGTTGTTCAGGTTTCGAAATTTGTTTATTATTGGATTGTATATAGTTTTATTTATTGGTATTTCAATTCTGGAAAGTAAAACAAATTATTCTTTGGAAATGCTTATAAGTAAGCTACTTTTTATTATTGTATTATTAGGTGCCCATGTACTTGTAGAGTTTAAACGAAAATGAGTAAGTTTTTGTATTATTTGTTTGGCAATGTACTTTTTGTTATAAGTTCTTTATTTCCCAAATCACTAAGAATTTGGGTTTTTGGATCCTGGGGAGGGAAAGCTTACGCTGATAATCCAAAGTATCTTTTTGAGTATACTACTTTACATCATCATGAAATCAAATGTATTTGGTTAACACGAGATAAAGATGTTCGAACCCATTTAAGGAAGGAAGGTTATAATGCTTATTATATAAACAGTTTACTTGGCGTTTTTTATTGTATGAGAGCTTCAGTTGGAGTGATATCCCATGGATTGGTAGATCTAAATCGCTATTCTTGTGCTAGAATGAAAATAGTAGAAACTTGGCATGGAATTCCATTAAAGCCTGTTTTACTTTCAGATCAGAAGGAAGAGGCAAAAATTAAGTATAAACGTTCACTGCAGTTAAGATATGTTTTTCCTTTTTTATGGAAAAGCATTCGATATAGGAGCTTTCTTGCCATACCGAGTACATCTGATTATACGACAGAAATTCTGAAGAAAGTTTTCGGAAAAACTGCGCCAATTGTAAAAATAGGACTTCCCAGGTTAGATGCAATGTTAAAACCTAATATGGAGAATGAGATTGCTATTCTAATAAAGAATATTAGAGCTAATGGCAATAATGTCGGAATTTATATGCCAACGTATAGGCGAGAATACGAGTTTGATATAGTTTCAGAATTAGTCAAGAATATTAATGTTATTGAAAAGCAAAGTAGAAATAAAGGATTTGTTTTATTTATTAAAATACACCCATTTGATTTTAAAAAGCTGCCTACAAATTTTAAAAGCAATAACGTAATCTTTCTGTTAGATTCAGAAATAAATAACGATATCTATCAGATCTTGGGATTGTTTGATTTTTTAATTACTGACTATTCGAGTATTATTTTTGATTTTCTCATTCTTTCAAAACCGATTTATCTTTTAACACCTGATCGGGATGCATATATTGAGTCAAATGGTGAGTTTGTATTCGATTATAGAGAATTAAATTTACCTGTATTCAATGATTGGAATTCCATATTGGAGTTTTACAGTAATTGGATTGATGATAAAACGGAGGATGATTTAAAAAGAATAAGTAAGCAAGTTCACTCTTATTTTGACAGTAAGAGTTCAAAAAGGATGGTGGATCTGATTATGAGTAAAATAATGTGCTAATGATTAAAAAGATTATCTGGGTAATTATTGGACTTTCATTAAAGTTTATTAGTCATATATTTCCAGTAAATAGGAATAAATGGGTTTTTGGAGCTAATGATGGTAATAGCTATGCCGACAACGCAAAGTATTTTTTTGAATATACATATGAAGAACACAAAGATATTAACTGTATTTGGTTAACAAGAAATAGAGAAGTACGTGAATTACTAAGGTCGAAAGGATTAAATGTTTATATGAACTTTTCTTTAGTTGGAATCTATCATGCACTGACTGCTGGAGTGGTTTTGTTTTGTACTATGAGAAGTGATATATTGTTTATTTACCCTCGAGAGCAAAGGAGAATAATTAATCTTTGGCATGGAATGCCAATGAAAAAGATAGTTCATGATTATGAACCGCATAGTGTTCTGCAACAAAGCTATAGAGCGAAGCTGTGGGATTGGTTGGTTGTTGGTTTTGGGCATCACAATGTTGATTTGATTCCGGCAACTTCTGAATGTTTTGCAACTATATTGAAATCAGCATTTCGCAATGAAAATGTTGAGATCTTAGGTCAACCTCGAACAGATGTATTCTTTAAGTGGGATGCCAAGGAGATTAAGAAGAATCTGGGTTTTATGGAGGATGACATTGTTATTACCTACATGCCCACACATCGAGCATATGGAAAAGGTCTACAGAATCCTAAGATATTTAAGGGTGATAGTAAAGCTATAGATTTCTTTAAAAAAAATAATATTAAAATAATATGGAAGTTTCATAAAAATATGGTGTTAAATTATCGTGAAGATAAAGAGGGGGAATTATCGGAAGTATTCATTGATATGACTAAAGAAAAAGTAGATCCTCAGGAACTTCTATTTGTGAGTGATATTTTGATAACTGATTATTCAAGCTGTTATATTGATTACATGTTACTAAACAGACCAATAGTCTTTTATCTTTATGATGATTATGAAACGAATGATAATGAGTTGTATTTCTCTCCACAAGAAATTAAAGGAGCCTATCTGGCATTTAATGAATCAGAGTTATTAACTGTACTGGAAAAATCACTCACAGAGAGTAATGGAAATATTGAGGTTTCTTCATTTCACTTGCATAATGATAATAATTCATGTAAACGCATTTTTGAATTCCTGCAGAAACAATGTTAGAATTATTAGTTATACTCATTCTTGTAGCTATTACTCTTTTTATTAGGATTGAAAAGGGAATTACTATGTTCATGATAATTTTACCTTTTCATGCTTTTATTAAGAATTTCTTTACCTTTTTTATGAATGGAGGAGGGATTTTTGCGAATTGGAAGGAATTAGTGCTACTGGTAATTTTAGGAAAGATTATTTTAAGCAGTAGCCGAATAGTACTTAACAAGAATCTCTTAGTACTTTATTTTTTGTTCTTAATCAATGTTTTATTTTTTTTCTTTTTTACTCAGAATAAAAGCAATGCCTTAAACCCACTCAGAAATCATCTATTTTTTATTATTACTTTTATTATTTTTTCCAATATTAAATTGGATTATATAAAATTAAGAAAGTTCGTTATTTATGCGTCTGTGTCATATTTTATAGGTTATATATTTGGATTTATTCAACTTTTTATATTTAAAATACCTCTTGGTTTTTATATGGGAAGGATTGAATCAATAAGTGCTGATGGGTATATCTGGTACACAACAACATCGGCACGGATACTTGGTTTTGAAAGGATGGCTGGAGTAATTGGGGGACCAAATGATTTTGGTTTGTTTGTTGCAGTAACTTTATTATTTAGTATTGTTGCACGTTATACTGATCTAGGATATAGAAAAGGTAAGATGTATAAGCTACTTTTTAATATTATAAATAGTGTTGGAATTGTTGCTTTAGCTTATTCATTATCAAGGGCAGCTTGGGCAATTTTTATTGGTGGACTGATAATGTTTGTAATTACAAAAAAAGTAAAGATAAAAATATCATTTCTTTTAGGATTCATGATCATGTCAACAATTGGATTGTTTATGCTTGCACAGAGTGAAATAATAACTAAGGTTTACTCAAAAACTATATCAGGAGATGAAGCAAGCTCTGCTGATCGCTTAAATGATGTTAACTCTGGATTTACTGAAATATTTAATCGCCCATGGGGCAATGGATTGGGAACAACAAATAATCAAAATCCTGATGTTATCCAATTCTTTGCAGAATCGGCAACCATTAATATGATATATGAGATTGGGTTTATTGGATACTTTCTACTAGTTTTAATTTATTTGGTTATAAGCATTAAAAGTTATTTTAAACGAGACAAATTATATTTTGCACGACTTTCGTTGGCTCTGGTTTGTGTCACATTTGCAGCAAGTTTCTTTTCTGTTAATACACAAGGTATGCCTTATATTATATTATCTTGGGCATTTATAGGATTAGGTGTTAATCCTTATTTAGAGATGAATGAAAAAGTTAATATTATAGAGTGAGATGAGTATCATTAATAATCAATTATCAATCATATGTGCCACTTATAATGCATCATCTACAATCGAAAAGTTTCTTGATTCAGTTAAAAGTCAAACTTCTAAATTATTCGAACTAATTATTATAGATGGAGGCTCAACTGATAGAACAGTCGAGTTGATTGAGGCACATCCCCATTTAGTAACTAGTTTAATATCAGAACCAGATAAAGGTTTGTATGATGCCTGGAATAAAGGTGTAGAACTGGCTACTCATGATTGGATTTGCTTTGTAGGTGCTGATGATACAATAAGACCAGATTTTGTTGAATCATATTGTGAAATGATCGATAAATATCATGATGAAGATGTAGATTATATATCTTCCAAAGTTAACTATGTTAATTTTGATGGAGAAACTGTTCGCATTCTTGGTAAAGCCTGGAAATGGAAAGAATTTAAAAATCAAATGACATGTGCACATGTGGGTTCTTTACACAATAGAAGGCTTTTTGAACAAATTGGCTATTATGATATAAACTATAAAATTATTGGGGACTACGAATTGTTGCTGAGAAAGAAAGATAAGCTTAATGCGCGGTTTTTGAATAAAATTCTTGTTGATATGACAGCGGGAGGTATGAGTTTGTCGTTTAAATCCCTTAAAGAAAGGTTTTATGCTCATGTGAAGACTGGTGGAATGTCTAGGTTATTTGCTTTTGGTATTTTTTTATTAGGGTGTATTACATTGTTAAAACTAAGGTTTGATGTTAGGTAGATTTTTATCAATTATTATTAGTAAGATAAAAGGCGAACAGTTTGTTTTGGATAAGAATATTCCTTCTGGTTATTTATTAGTATTTGTTCTAAATAAATTAATTGAATTTATTAGGGGCATGCTGATATTTCGTAAATTATCATGTAGTGTGTTTATTAGCACAAAGTGTTCATTTAAGTGTAAATCCAAAATTAAGCTTTGTGGCACAGTTGTATTTGGAAGAGGGGTATACATTGATGCTTTATCAGAGAAGGGAATAACTCTTGAAAATAATGTATCAGTTGGCAAATATACCACCATTGAATGCTCTGGTAGTTTAAAGGATATAGGAAAAGGTCTTTCTGTTGGAGAAAATGTAGGTATGGGAACGCATGGTTTTTGGGGATGCGCAGGAGGGATAAGCGTTGGTGATGATACCATTTTTGGAAATTATGTAAGCTTACATTCTGAGAATCATAATTTTAAAGATCTTGCAAGGCCGATTAGGCAACAAGGGATTAACAGGCAAGGTATAAAAATAGGCAGTGACTGTTGGATTGGAGCAAAAGTAACCATATTAGATGGAGCGAACATTGGTAATGGATGTATTATCGCTGCAGGTTCTGTTGTTAAATCAGGATTTTATGAGGATAATTCGATATATGGTGGAGTTCCTGCAAAATTATTAAAAAAGAGATAAGTAATGAAGATTTTAGCCGTACATCAAGGGTATGAACTGTATGGATCTGATAGGATGTTTATTTTATCTCTCACTGCACTAAAGGAAAAGTATCCGGATGCTTTAATTACTGCAAATATTCCCAAAGATGGTAAACTTGCAGATTATCTAAGAGATAATAATGTGTGTGATCATCTTGTTATAAAGCCAATGGCAGTATTGCGTAAAAGTGACATCAAAAGATTAAGACTTAACAAACTACTTGGGTCTTTATGGCGCATCAGAGAAACTATTCGATTTTGTAATACTTACGATATTGTATATATAAATTCTATAGTTGTTCTTTCATATCTTTTAGCAGCCAGGTATACAAAAGGTAAGGTCCTATTGCATATTCATGAAATTCCTTCTACCAAATTAATGCTATTTTTTAGACAACTTATTCGTATTTCAAAGGTAAGTTGTTTGTATATATCTCAGGCTGTTTGTTCTCATTTCAATTTAAAAAATAATGGTATAATTGTAATTAATGGAATTAAAGGATTTCCATTTCAGAAGAAAGAATTTACTAAGCCTCTAAACTTCTTAATGATTGGGCGTATTAACGATTGGAAAGGCCAGGATTTTTTAATTCAAAGTTTAACGAGATTAGCTTTAACTAATAAAAGTATTGATTTTAGATTAAGAATTTTAGGGAGTGTTTTTGAGAATCAGAGGCACTTTTTAGAAAAAATTAATGGTCTAATTGAAAATAGCATAATTAAAGAGAAAGTTAAAATTATTGATTTTGTTGATGATCCTTGGGAGAATTACAGATGGGCTGATGTTGTTTTTGTTCCTTCCAAAAGACCAGAACCATTTGGATTAGTTGCTATTGAAGCAATGAGTGCAGGAGCAATTGTTATTGGAGCAGAACATGGAGGACTAAGTGAAATCTTCGAAAATAATCATAGCGGCTTATATTTTAAACCCAGTGATGAAACTGACCTAATAAGGGCTGTACTAGTCTTACAAAATAACAGGGAAAGCTGTTTCAAGATTGCCAAGAATGGAAGAAAATTGTTTGAACGTGAGTATACTGAGCAGGCATACATTAATAGGTTTGTAGGTGCTTTGACAAAATTGAATTTTTAATGAAGATAGCTGTAATTGGTACCAGAGGTATTCCTAATTATTATGGAGGATTTGAACAATTTGCCGAATATTTAGCGAAATATTTGGTAGAAAATGGACATCATGTATCCGTTTATAACAGTCATTATCATCCTTATCAGGAGCCAGAATGGAAAGGGGTAAAAATAATTCACAAATACGATCCGGAGAAAAAAATAGGTACAGCGGGCCAGTTTATCTATGATTTAAACTGTATTCTTGATTGTAGAAAAAGAGATTTTGATGTCATTCTTCAATTGGGCTATACAAGTAGCAGTATATGGGGTAAACTTTTACCTTCAACTCCTCAGATAGTAACCAATATGGATGGTTTAGAATGGAAAAGAACCAAGTATACTAAAAAGGTACAACAGTTTCTACTTTATGCTGAAAAACTAGGTGTGAGATATAGTGATTATTTGGTGTCTGATTCCATTGGAATTCAAGATTACCTGAAGAAGAAATATAATGTTGATTCAACCTATATACCTTATGGTTCCCATGTGATAGAGAATTATTCGGAGGACTATTTGCAAAAGTACAATCTCGAACCTTATAAATATTCCATGTTAATTGCACGATTGGAGCCTGAAAATAGTATTGAAATAATATTGGATGGTAAGCGTTTGGTTGAAGATGATGAGCCATTTCTGGTTGTTGGAAATCATACAACCAAATATGGAGAAGATCTGAAAAAGAAATATGCACATAATGATTTAATAAAATTTGTTGGTGGAATATACGATATTGAGCAATTGAATAGCTTAAGGTATTACTCAAAGCTCTATTTTCATGGACACACTGTAGGAGGTACAAATCCGAGTTTATTAGAGGCAATGGGATCGGGAGCCTATATCTGTGCTAATGATAACTTATTTAATAAGGCAATTTTAGAAAATGATGCCTGTTATTTTAAAAATGCTGTTGATGTTAAATTTCATTTAGAAAGTTATTATTCTAAGCAACGGAGGGAAGTGATTGAAAACAATTATACTAAAGTAAGGGAATTGTATAATTGGGAAAGAATAGTCAAACAGTATGAGGAAATTTTTATGAAGGCTTTAAGTATGTAGACTATGGACCAAACAAAAAATGAATACATATTAATAGTTAGTATAATTCTTTTTTTTCTTTTAGATTCCATCAATTTTATTATTGAACAGCAGGTAGGTTTAAATTCATTCAATAGTGTATCTGTATATGGTAAGGCAATTATTGAGGGATATGCATTGCTGGCCATTTTAAAGCAGAAGGCTTATGGAAAAGAACTGGGTTTATTTACTAGCCTGATAATATTATCACTTTTGAGTTACTTTGTTCATGTTTTAAGGTCTGGAGTTTTTGAAACAAAAGTATTATACATTATATTAAAGCAAGCAAATAAATACGTATTTGCAATTATAATTTATCTCTGGATTAAATCATCAAACCTTAATTGGAAAAAAATACAACCTATATTTGAGGCTATTTTCTTAATTTCTGCCATTATTGTTTTAATTGCTTTTATATTTAACATTGAATTATTTTATACTTATAACCAAAGTAGATTTGGCTATAAGCCATTATTAGCCACTCAAAATGAAATCACATATTTTTGGATGATTGGGATTATCTTTTTTGGGGAAGAATTCTTCAGTCATAAAAATGCACCTAGTTTGATTAAGTTAGGATTGATAATGTTGGCAGCATCTATGCTTGGGACAAAAGCAATTTTATTATTCATATTTTGCTATTTGATCTATTTATTAGTTTTTCAGGCTAGATTATCATTAGTGAAAACTGTAGCTTTGGGTATAGGTATTTTGATAGTCTTAGGAGTATTTGTGTATTTAACAGGGATTTATGGGTTTTTTATAGAAAAGTTGGAAAACCAAGGGGTGTTATATGCCATCACGTCGAAGCGAAGTGCATATATTGCGCAAAATGTAATACCATTGTTAAATGACTTTAAGTTTTGGAATTATTTTATAGGTGGTAATTATTTTAAGATACCATTAACTGAAATGGATTTGATAGATATCTTTTGCTTTTGGGGAGCAGTTGGATTTATATTATATATTTATCTAGTAAGAATGACAATCTTTTCATTTAACATGCACAATAAAGTAGGTATCTTCTTTATTTCACAGTATGTATTGATTGGAGCACTTGCTGGTCATGTGTTTGCCAGTGGTATTAATGCAATATATTTAGCACTTACATGTTATTATCTGCAAACAACTGATGGAGGGTATAAGGACAAATAAGAGGTAATAATAAAATGAACAAAGATCAGTAATTACCAATTAGAAAATGTTTCTCTAATATCTTGTCCCTCCATATCAATCATCTTCAACTTTAATACTGATGCCATGGTTTCAGTCACATCAATAAACGAATATAAGGTATCCACACGGATGCCTTTTTTTATGTTCGGACCATATGTAAATAACATACAGTGCCGGCAACCGGCACATGTATCGCCATGCGATTTAAAACCATCCCTGATGCCATCCAGGTGTCGGCCATGATCGTTTGTGATAAACACGATGGTTTGATCTTTATAAAAAGGATCAGCATCCAAGTATTTATAGATCAGGTAGATCAAGCTGTCTGTGGTTTGAATGGCTTTCAGATAATTATTCCAGTTGCCCGAATGACCAGAAGCATCCGGTTCTTTAAAGTTAATCAGACAAAGACGGGGCTTAAATACATCCAATATCCATAGCGCTTTTTTGAGTGTAATACTGTCGTCACGATATCCATAACCAGTGCCAAGTCCTTCTTTACCACAATCGAAATAGGGATTGTACTGATTTTGCCAGAGCGAATCCTTGCAGTTGCTAAGGACTGATAACTTGTCTTTACTGGAGATAATCCAGCTTTTTTCCTGGTATTTTTGTTCAAAGTATTGAAATATTGAAGGATGTGTGGGGTACTCTGTACCATTATTGGCAAGGGTGTCATAATATCCCGTAATTAAAGCTGTATGCCCTGGAATGGTTGAGGTGATGCCTTGATTCTTTAAATTAGTAAATACTGCTCCTTTGGGAGCAATCGAATCAGATAGAAAAGGAATAAATTGATGGGTTGAATCACCCCAGGTTTCAGTATAGCGTGCGCCATCCATTACTATCAAAACGACTTTAGGTGTGATGACTGTTGGTTTATAGTGGTCATCAATACAAGACGTTAATATTACGATTGAAGTAAATAGTATTGTAAACAAGTGTCTTCCCATGTTTATAAATATACAAAATTGATTTTTTAATGTCGTTAGTTCCATATTACAATGTGAATCATTTGTGATTATTGGCAATACTGTTATCTTGCAGATTCAACTAGAATAGATCAATATTGAGAAAATCTGAATATGCATACAAATAACTACCTGATTATAATGGCCGGTGGTATCGGATCCAGATTCTGGCCAATGAGTACAGCCAAGACTCCGAAACAGTTCCTTGATATTCTGGGAACCGGAAAAACAATGATTCAACAAACTGTTGGTAGGTTTGGGGATTTAATTCCGATGGAGAATATTTTTATTGTTACCAGTAAGAATTATAAAGAAATTGTTCAGGAACAACTCCCTGAGATTTCTGATTCACAGGTGTTACTGGAACCATGTATGCGTAATACGGCTCCTTGTATAGCATATGCAGCTTATAAGATAAATAAAAGAAATCCTGATGCTAATATAGTTGTGGCACCATCAGATCATCTGATTACGGATGAAAGTGGATTCAGGAAGATAATCCAAAAAAGTCTGGATTTTACATCTAAAGATGAAGTGCTTTTAACACTGGGTATTCAACCTCATCGCCCGGAAATCGGTTATGGCTATATTCAGGCAGATTCAGAAGTTGAAATCGGAGTTAATAAAGTTGCGGCATTTAAAGAAAAACCAAACATTGATACTGCAAAAGAATATTTGGCTGAAGGAAATTTCTTTTGGAATGCGGGAATTTTTATCTGGTCAGCAAAGAGTGTCATCAAAGCTATTAATAATCATCTTCCAGCGGTGGCTGAAATATTTCAAAAGGGAATTGATGTTTATGATACAGATAATGAGCAATCTTTTATAGATGAATATTTTCCAACATGTGAAAATATTTCTGTTGACTACGGTATAATGGAGCGAGCTGATAATATCTATGTTATGCCGGCTGATTTTGGTTGGTCTGACCTGGGAACGTGGGGAAGTTTATGGGAGAAACGACAAAAAGATGAACAAGGTAATAGTATTGTTGGAGATCAGGTACATCTGTTTGAATGTAAAGATACAATTGTAACCGTACCAGAGGGGCGATCGGTTGTTCTACAAGGATTGAATGATTACATCGTTACTGAAGCAAATGGAGTATTTATGGTTTGTAAAAAAGAAGATGAGCAGCGAATAAAAGAATTTCAGAAAGGGGTGAAAATGTGATGTGAATTATCGACAAAAATTGATATGAAGTAAATGGCTTGCCTTTTGGTGAGCCATTTCTGGTTAGTATTGGTTCTTATATCAATCAATCTTTATTACCTCTCCGGTAGAATTAAAATAGGGTAATTCAATGTGTTGGTGCTGTATTGCTGGATTACCAATATAATAGGTGTTGCCTGTAGAATAGGTGTTTACATTCAGTTCGTTAATGACGTTTACTTTACAATAGCCAATTGATTTATGGGTAATATTGGTTGTTTGTGAAAACAAATCGAGAGCATCAAGATTGACACTGCCTTCAAGAATATAACTGACATTTTCAACTGTTCCCTTTATTATATGGTTTCCTACATTATTTAACCCATAAACAGCAAGCGAAAGATTTTGGCATGTTAAATCAAGGTTTGATTCTGTATACTGAGAACCACCATTCATTGTCAATTTTAATTGATTTGTTTCAATATTCTCAATGCAATTTATTTGACAGACAGCATTAAGGGTAATGTTAATAAGATTGGAACCATCAATTGTAATTTCGGGGAGCTTACTTTTTTGTATAAAATAATGGTCGTTATCAATTCTTAATGTATCCCCATTCTCTTCTAAAATTATACCGTCAGTGAGATAATCATATCCACTGATGTGAATAGTTTCAGGTGATGAGTTAGTTAATATAATCCGATATGAAGCATCTGCGATAAGATATTTAATTTTTCCAACGTTATAATCATATTCTACCATAGAACCTTCTTTTTTAAGAAAGTCGATGTATTCACACGATGTGCAAATAAAAAAGGCAAGCAGTATTATACTAAATTTCTTCATTGTTTGTATTTAAATCGGTAACCTAAGCCAAATTCAAGGAATTCAGCTCTGAAAAAACTTGCCTTCACACTAAAGTTTGCAATTAAATGATTGCCTAAATAATGTCTAATTCCAATGCGCGGATAAATAGTTTCCGGTGGCTTCATTTTGGTATGAAGGTATTTCCCAATATTCACATATAAAGTTGTTTTGCCTAAAAATACATTGTATGAAGCATAAAGACCATTAATCCAGTAATAGGAAGAGTTTAGGTCTTCAGGTAATTCACCATTTGCGAATTCCATCCATGCAAATGGAATACTCTCAGTATAAAACTGATCAAATCCGAGTCCCAAGGCCCTCTTTTTATTCAGATACCAAAGATGTTGTATATTGATACTGGTATTCCAGTATTTTTGGTTGTTGTATCTATTACTTTGGCTACGACCGAAATTACCTCCAATTAAGACCTCACGTTTATGACTTAACTCTGGTTTTGTTTTTCTTACGGAAGGAGTGTTTTTAGAATTGAAATGATATTTAGTGCCAATACTTGTTGTTATGGTATTTATTCCATGATTTGGCTTTTTTGTGGCACCATTCGAAAGATGCGTAAGGGCTCCACTAGCTGATAGAGAAAAATTTTTATTAATGCGATAGTCGAAAAGAAGCCCTAATCTGATATAAATATTTAGATGCGAGCTAAAAATAGAGTTGTAAGGATTATCATCAATATCAAACGGGTGATTCACATACCCCAATCCCATGGATACTCTATTTTGCAGAGTTATTCGATTTGATCGGTAAATATTGTAATTAATATAAGGGAAGAAGGCAAGGCCAGCTCCGTATATATTTTTATTACCAAATGTTCCATAATATAGTCCAAGACCTATTTCAGGATAATTAAATGTACTTTGCCATGAATCTTCTGAAAAAACAGTTCGGCCATAGTTTATCTCAAATCCTTTTGAATAATCTTCAATAAAATACATCATTGAAGGATGATGTGGTATCACCAATCCTCCATGTAATCTGATGGTTAGATATTGATGGATATCTGTTTTTTTTGTTGCTCTATTTGAAGGCTGTGCTTCTGAGAATGCAACAAACATGAACATTGTTATAAGTGTAGTGATAAGATTTTTCAATCGATACAGATGTTTTGCTGCGAAAATAATAAAAATTAAGCATGTCTATTATCCTTGTTCATTCGGTACAATTATTGTTATTTTGGAAGCTTAATTAAATAAACCTTAATGATTCAGGTCCGAAAAGTAGCATTAGTCTTTCTGTTATTTTTTTCTTTTTGTTTTTTAAACGCTCAGGAAAAATTTGATTTAAAAATTGAAAGTTGTGTGTCAATTGCAAATGAGGGGATTGTGCCTACATGGCTTCATGCAAATGAATGGGGCATATATAGTAGTGAGATTGAATCATATGGAATGCTGTATCTGAAAGGCGATTATCGTTTAATGGATAAAAAATCATTTAGTTTAAATGTTGGTTCAGGTATTGTTGTAAATACTGATTTAAAGGAATCCATTTTACACGAAGTTTATTTAAATGGGCATGCCTGGTTATTTGACTATACAATAGGAAAAGAAGCTAATTCGTGGGTTTCCTATAATGATAGATTGACCAGTGGTTCATTTTTAATGAGTGGAAATGCCAGACCAATACCAAAGATCACACTGGGATTTGAGGATTATAAACAGTTAAGTTTTTTACCTGACTGGTTTGAAGTTCGAGGAGGAATTTCTCAAGGAATATTAAACGATGAAAGAGGAGAAAAAAGTAATAGTGCGAATAATTTATTAGTACATGAAAAGTGGGCATACGGGCGTTTTGGTATTAAAAATATAAAGCCATATTTAGGAATTGTTCATTCCGCATTATTTGGAGGAACGCGTCCTGATGGTACTAAAATACAAGTAGACTTCTGGCCAACTTTTTTTGCCAGAGGATCCTCTAAACTTGGTGGAGGGGAAGAGACCAATGCAGCCGGTGCTCATATGGGTATGTGGGATTTTGGATTTTATTTAGAGAAAGAGAAGTTTGATTTACAGTTCTATTTTCAAAAACCCTTTGCTGATGGTTCCGGATTAAATTTTTGGTTTGGGAAGAATAAAGATCATATCATTGGATTGTTGATTCATCCAAAGGAAATAAATTGGTTAAAAGGAGTTTCATTAGAGCTAATAAAAACAGCTGTTCAATCGGGTTATGGAATTCCTGATCAGTTATACCCTGTTGATTACAATGATCATAAAGCGGGTTCGATAATATGGAGGACTGACGTTGAGGATAACCTGGATGATTTCATGTTTCAGGTTTTTGGCGAAGAAAAAACAGGGTGGGCATGGCCCGATGCTCTTCGGGTAATTGAGAATAAAACCAATGAAGGGAATAAGTTTGGTGGACGGGATGACTATATGAATAATGGTAGTTATTATAATGGATGGACTTATCATGGTTCTTCAATGGGTACACCGCTCTATCACACAACCGAAATGGTACAAAAATATAATAGTGGAACTCTTAATAATCATTCCCGATTTATAAATAACAGGGTTAACGGATTTCATCTTGGTATAGAAGGGCAAGTAACTACCGATATTAATTATAGGCTTAAGTCGACATATACAATGAATTATGGTAGCTATGCCGAAGAATTCTTAAAAAGATATAGTTGGACCAGAATAGATAATTATTTTTATGATGGAGGCAAGAGTCAGGTTTATACAATGTTGGAGTTATATTGGAGGATTCCCAATTTGAATAAAATTCAATTAAATGGGGCATTGGCATATGATTTTGGTCAACTTTACCATTCATTCGGAGGTAGACTAGGAATTAATTATACGCCATTTTAACAGGCGTTTATCTGAATTTATTATTGTTATTTAAGTTTGACATAAATTAAAAAGTTTTGAGATCAACAAGTGAATTAATAAATTTGACCATCCTAAAAATCTGCTAAATGCTTCGAGAGAAAGAAAAGGTAGTTTATAACGCTTTAGCGGCGTTTGATGTTTTAATTGCTTGGATATCATTTGAGTTAGCGCTGTTACTGCATTTTGAGCAGCTAACTTTTATCAGAAATAAGGATTCTATTATTCTTCATTTGCTAATATTAGGCATTTGGCTTGTTCTTTCAAAGGCGTTGAGATTAAATGAAATATACAGGTCTCGACCATATTCCGTTTTGCTGTTTAATGTTATTGTAATGTCAGTATTAGGTACTGGTTTATTGGCATTGTCGGTTTTTGTTTTTGAACTATTTTATATTGGATTAGTGCCAATATTATACTTCGGAGGGATTGTTACCATCCTAATGTTTGCAGAAAAACTTTTGATTTATCAATACATGAAAAGTGCCCGACGAAGGGGCTTGAATTTTAGAAATATTCTTATTGTTGGTGATGAGTCTGCAAATAAATTTATCAATCAAATAAAAAAGAATCCTGAATGGGGATATCGAATCACTGGAATATTAGGTACTGAAGAACTTAAAAAAAGGAATCCGGATGCTGCACCGTATTTGCCTTTGGATACAAATGTTGATGAGATTCTGGAGACAAAAACGATTGATGAGGTTATCTATTGCAATGAAAAGGCGAAGATGGAAGAGATATTTCCATTGATGACTAGTTGTCATGAGATTGGTGTGATTTTTCGCATGTCTTCTCCATTTTTCAATATGTTATCAAACAAAACTCACATACACTATTTTGATACAACTCCGGTCCTAACTATCTCAAATACTCCAATGGACTATCTGTCACTTAAGTTTAAGGGGATATTTGATTTTATTGTATCATTCCTGGTTATAACCATATTTTCTCCGGTTTATATAGTAATAGCTGTTATTATTAAAATGACGTCAAAGGGACCTATTTTCTTTAAACAGAAAAGAGTTGGAATCAGAGGCAGGAAATTTTGGGTGTATAAATTTCGTACCATGGTGACCAATGCCGAAGATCTGAAAAAGGATCTGATGGTTCATAATGAAATGGATGGTCCTACCTTTAAAATGACCAAAGATCCGCGAATTACTCGTATTGGTCATTTTCTTCGTCAGACAAGTTTAGATGAATTACCACAGTTTTTTAATGTTCTGTTAGGTGATATGTCAGTTGTTGGTCCAAGACCACCTGTTCCTGAAGAGGTTAAAGAATATGAGCGTTGGCAGTTAAGGCGGTTGGCTATGAAACCAGGTATTACCTGTATATGGCAAGTCTCTCAATCAAGAAATGATATTTCATTTGATGACTGGATGCGAATGGATTTGGAATATATCGATAACTGGTCACTTAAACTTGATTTTGTAATTATTCTTAAGACAATAAGAACAATGCTGAGAGCAGATGGAAGATAATTACGCAATTTAATTCAGATTTCATTATTTTTTTCTGATGTTGAATGTATTTTTGTCTTAAATATTGCTTGTTTATATCATGTTATCTTCATTAGAACTAATTCAATGAATAAAATAACTTTCGTATTAATTTTTCTTACCGCTCTTTTGGCTTGCACTCCATCACCTAAGAGGCCTAAATTTATTCCTGATAGCAAAGAGATGTCTGAGCTTTTAGCTGATGTATATATAGTTGAAGCAACAATGTCACAAAGTGGAAGACGAATAAACAAAGATGATGACAAGAATTTTGGATATTATAAAGGTGTTTTGGATGAATATGGTTTGACAAAACTTGAGTTCGATTCTGCAATTAGTTGGTATTCATCACATCCTGATCTTTTTTCAGAAGTATATGACGATGTCATTACTATCTTAAGTAAGAAGGATGCTATGCTGAAAAAAGATATGTCAGAGCAAAATCAGGAAAAGAAGGATGCCATTGATGAGATACCCAATATAAAAGATTTGTGGGGAACTACCCGTAATTATACTTTGCCACTGGCTGAAAATGATTCAACTGATGTTTCGTTTCCATTTACTGTCAAGGTTGATTCAATTGTTTCAGGTATACTTCGGTTAAATGCCGGCTATACTTTTATTAAGGGTAATGAACTGGATAGTGCCTATTTGAGGATGTGGCTATGCTATTCTGATAGTACTGCGGATACAGTGCAATACCTGATTAAAAAGTCGTTTAAAAAACAAATTGGGAATGTCTCACAACTCATTCCAGAAGGTAAAGTATTGGTTACTGTCGAAGGCTTGTTGTTTGATCATGATACAACCAAAGTATCTAATGTTGAAATTGATGATGTGAAGATGGTGTTGTTACCAAAGTTAGGAGCCAGAGAATTAAACCAGAAATGAGAAAAATTACTTCACATTATTGTTTAACACCAGATGGCAGATGGGCCAAAAGACCAATAATAGAATTAGATGATTTTGATAAGATAATTGGATTCAGAGAAATGGGTGACTCTTTTGTTGAAGAGCCTAATCTGGAATACTTTCCAGGTGTCATTATACCTTCACTTATTATGACAATGCGAAGTGATTCAGTTAATAATTCTTTAATCAACAGGTCGATTATTGAAGGAGCGAGACGTTTTATTGTTGACAAAGAAATTAAACTTCCTGCTTCAGTTCGGTCCTTTGTAAAAAATAATATTAAGACCGATAATGTAAAAACACCTTGGCAGATTATTAAGGAAAACATTAATACGGGTATTGATCTGGCTTCATCAATTTTAGATCAAACTTTAAAAATATCCGAACATTATCAACTTGATCATTTGTGGGGAGCTATTAAGGTGAAGGCAGAACCTGGTCTAATTTTACTTCAAGGTGTAGATTTGAAAGATTTTAAGCTGACATCAAATGTCACGATGAAAGTATTGGTTGAATAAAAAAATGAATTATGCATAAGTTAACAATGATGGCGTTAAGAGCTTCGGTTGCAGGAGGACAAGCCATAATGAAGATATACGATAAAGAAGATTTTCAGGTAATGCTAAAAAGTGACAAGTCACCTTTAACAGAGGCTGATATTAATAGTCATTATGCAATCGATGCCATTTTATCAACTTCAGATATACCGGTTCTTAGTGAAGAGGGTAAAGATCTTACCTATGAAGAAAGAAAGAATTGGAAGCAATTATGGGTGGTGGATCCATTAGACGGTACTAAAGAGTTTGTAAAACGTAGTGATGAGTTTACTGTAAATGTTGCTTTGGTTAAGGATCAGAAGCCAATTATGGGGGTTATTGTGGCTCCCGCTTTAAATCTTGTTTATTGGGGTGATCAGGATGGAGCTTATCGTTCGGTATTACCTAAAAAATGGTTAAAAAAGGATCCAATGGAAGTGGTTACTGATTTGAATCCTGTTAAAATCCCTGACATAAAAACAGAAGATTTTGCAGTGGTTAGAAGTGTTAGTCACTTTAGTGCTGAAACAAAGGAATACATGGATAAATTGGATGCGATTCATGCATCAATAAGAAGTATGTCGATTGGTAGTTCACTAAAAATGTGTCTGGTTGCAGAAGGGAAAGCTCAATTATATCCACGCCTTGGACCAACAATGGAATGGGATACCTGTGCTGGACATGCCATTGTGGAAGCTGCCGGCGGTCAGTTATTGGATTGGAATACCAAAGCACCGATGTTATATAACCGACCAGAATTACTGAATGGTTGGTTTATGGTTATTGGAGCAACGCTTGATCCACAGTATTATTGGCTGGAGGAAGAAGGAGATGATAATCAGAAATAACCGAAGATTAAAAGAATAGTGTTTTTTTGGAATGTAAACTTAGTTTTAATATTCCTTTGAAAATGACATTTATACTTTGCAATCACTTTCGCTTCGTCAATAATTTTGTATCTTTGCACCTCAATTGTTGAATTATTAAATCGCTTATCAAATGGCTGCAATAGACAGTTTTAATTTCGCAGGAAAGAAGGCAATTATCCGTGTGGATTTCAATGTGCCTTTGAATGATAAATTTGAAATTACAGATGACACTCGTATCGTTGCTGCTGTACCAACTATTAAGAAGGTATTGGCTGACGGTGGAGCAGTTATTTTAATGTCTCACCTGGGACGTCCAAAAGGAGAGGCTAATCCAAAATACTCATTGAAGCATATCGTTGCTCATTTGTCAGCTACCTTAGGTGTTGATGTTAAATTTGCTCCTGATTGTATTGGTGATGAGGTGAAAGCTATGGCTTCTGACCTTAAGGCTGGTGAAGTGATGTTGTTAGAAAACTTGCGTTACCACAAAGAAGAAGAAAAAGGTGATGAAGGTTTTGCTAAGCAATTGGCTGAATTGGCTGATGTATATGTAAACGATGCTTTTGGTACTGCTCACCGTGCTCATGCTTCAACAACAATCATCGCTAAATTTATGGATGAGAAGATGGCTGGTTACCTGTTGGATAAAGAAATCAAGTTTTTGGGAGATACCGTTGAAAACGCTGAAAAGCCATTTGTTGCTATCGTAGGTGGAGCTAAAGTTTCAGGTAAATTAGAAGTTTTAAAAAGCTTAATCACTAAAGTAGATACTATTCTAATTGGTGGTGGTATGGCTTATACTTTTCTGAAAGCTCAAGGTCATGGCATTGGTAATTCATTGGTTGAAGAAGATTTGATTGATACTGCAAAGCAAATTTTAGTTGATGCTAAAGCTAATGGTGTAAACTTCATGTTGCCGGTTGATAATCTTGCTGCAGATAAATTTGACAACGAAGCTGATATTCAGGTAGTAGGAGTTGAAATTCCTGAAGGTCGTATGGCATTAGACGTAGGTCCTGAGACTGTAAAAGCCTATTCAGCTGAGATCGCTGGAGCAAAAACCGTTGTATGGAATGGTCCTATGGGATGTTTCGAGATGCCTAACTTCTCAAAAGGTACTTTCGGAGTATGTCAGGCTGTTGCTGACTCTTCAGCTGTTTCTATCATTGGTGGTGGTGACTCAGTTGCTGCTGTAAATCAAAGTGGATTGGCTGATAAAATGAGCCATATTTCAACTGGTGGAGGTGCATCTCTTGAATTCCTTGAAGGAAAAGAGTTGCCAGGCGTTGTGGCTATCCGTGGATAATTGAAATAACCAACGCTTTGTTGGTCTGAAGCCTGTTGCTAAATGCAGCAGGTTTTTTTATGCCATTTTGTTTTTAAAGTAAGATTTATCAAATTATACTTTAACAAATCCTGATACTTATGTACTGGGACTTGATACTTTTTTAAAACCTACTTGTATCTTTGCAAATCATTAAACAGCGCCCAATGACAATAATTTATAATTTCGGAATAGCCCTTTATTCGTTACTCATAAACCTGGTTTCTCCTTTCAATGTAAAAGCCAAACTTTTGAAAAAGGGAAGAAAAGAAGCAATCAAAACATTAAAGTCGGTTTCAATTGAAGGTCCTGTAATCTGGATACATGCGGCCAGTTTAGGTGAATTTGAGCAAGGAAGGCCAATTATTGAAGCTGTTAAAAAGGAGCATCCGCTTTATAAGGTTGTATTAACATTCTTCTCTCCATCGGGTTATGAAGTACGTAAGAATTACAATCTGGCTGATTGCGTTATTTACCTGCCGGCAGATACAAAGTTAAATGCAAAGAGACTAATAGAGGCAATTAAGCCGGAGAAGGCATTCTTTGTAAAATATGAATTCTGGTATCATTATTTAAATGCACTTAAAAAACGAAATATTCCTGTTTACGGTGTTTCGATGATCTTCAGGGAGCAGCAATCTTTCTTCAAATGGTATGGTGGATGGTTCAGGAGGATGTTGGATTGTTTTACGAAATTTTATGTGCAGGATGAAGTTTCGGGGAATCTTTTGGAAAGTATTGGAGTAAAAAACTTTTCTGTTGCAGGAGATACCCGATTCGATAGAGTTAGGGATATAGCTAAAGCATCATCCGAAATTGATTTAGTGGATCGTTTTGTTGGCCAAAGTAACAAGGTGATCGTTGCAGGTAGCACCTGGGGTCCTGATGAGGATATTCTTTTTGAATATCTTCACGAAAGTGGTAAGGATGTTAAATTAGTAATTGCTCCTCACGAAATTCATGAAAATCATATAAAACAAATCGAGGGTAAATTAAAGGTTCCTTATTTTCGATATACAAAACCTGCAGAAAATGTTACCGAGTGTAGGGTTATGATTGTTGATACCATGGGTATGTTGTCGAGTGTTTATAAATATGGGCAAATAGCCTATATTGGTGGTGGTTTTGGTGTTGGAATTCACAATACATTGGAGGCTGCGACTTATAGTATGCCCGTTTTTTTCGGGCCTAACTATAAAAGATTCAAAGAGGCTCGGGATCTGATTGAAGTAGGTGGTGGTTTTACATTTAATAAAGCGGATCAGTTTGTTAGTCAGATAGAGAAATTATGGATCGATGAAGGATATTTAAAGGAGGCATCAATGAAAGCTGGTCAATATGTTAATAAAATGTGCGGAGCTACGCGAAAAATAATGGAAGAAGTATTTTAATATTTCATTCTGAAAAGGTTAAGCCAACTCATTTTGAGTTGGTTTTTTTTATGCCCGAATTTATGATTTTCATACTTTCCAAATTGTGGAATCAATTATGTTAGTAACTCAGATAAGTGAAGTGTAAAAGTGTGTAAAAAGATGTTAAAACACTAGGTATATAAGCGACTTTTAACTACTTGCAAATTTCATTTTAAATTCATGGGTTTGTTGATAAGATTTTCATTTTGGACAACTTTTGGCCTTTTTGAAAATTGTTAAAATGCAATAAATCAATAAAAAGCGAACAAAAAACGGACAACTTTTGTTGATTGTTGATAAGTAATGTTTGTCTGAAATGGCCACCTTTTATAACTTGCAATCACGTAAAAAACGCAAAGGAAAAAGATTAAAATCCATTTTATCAACGTATTAAATTTTTGAGGCGACATGGCAGTTAAAGAAATCGACCCTAAGACCGAATCTGTGAGAAAAAATTACACTTATGAAGAAGCTTTTAAGTCATCTCTTGAATATTTTCAGGGAGATGAGTTAGCTGCTCGTGTTTGGGTAAACAAATATGCACTGAAAGATTCAGATGGAAATATTTACGAGTTAAACCCCGATGAGATGCATTGGCGTTTGGCCAGAGAGATTGCGAGAATTGAAGAGAAGTATCCAAATCCTTTGTCGGTTGATGAGCTGTTTGGTTTGATGAAAAACTTCCGTTATATAGTGCCTCAGGGTGGTCCGATGTCGGGTATTGGAAATACATATCAGATAGCGTCTTTATCTAACTGCTTTGTAATTGGTGATGATGGACCTTCGGATTCTTACGGTGGTATCATGAAAGTGGATCAGGAACAGGTTCAGTTAATGAAGCGTCGTGGTGGAGTTGGACATGACTTGTCTCATATTCGTCCTAAAGGATCGCCTGTCAAGAATTCTGCCTTAACATCAACAGGTATTGTTCCATTTATGGAACGATTCAGTAACTCTACACGTGAAGTTGCACAGGATGGTCGTCGTGGAGCCTTAATGTTAAGTGTATCTATTAAACATCCTGATTCAGAATCATTCATTGATGCAAAAATGGAACAAGGCAAAGTAACCGGAGCCAACGTTTCTGTTAAGATCGACGATGATTTTATGCAATCAGTAGTAGATGGAAAAGCATATACACAACAATACCCAGTAGATTCTAGTAATCCGTCATATCAAAAAGATATTAAAGCGGGTGAGTTATGGCAGAAAATTGTTCATAACGCATGGAAGTCGGCTGAACCAGGTATTTTATTCTGGGATACAATTATTCGTGAATCAGTACCTGATTGTTATGCTGACTTAGGTTATCGTACAGTTTCGACAAACCCATGTGGTGAAATTCCATTGTGCCCTTATGATTCATGTCGTTTAATTGCTGTGAATTTATATTCTTATGTTGAGAATCCTTTTACAGATGAGGCAAAATTCAATTTCGAATTATTTAAAAAGCATGTTGGTTACGCCCAGCGTATGATGGATGATATCATTGATCTGGAATTAGAGAAGATCGATGGAATTTTGGCTAAAATTAATGCTGATCCTGAGAATGATACAGTGAAACGTGTAGAGCGTGAATTGTGGGAAAATATCCGCAAAAAAGCCAACGAAGGTCGTCGTACAGGGGTTGGTATTACAGCTGAGGGTGATATGTTAGCTGGTTTAGGCCTGCAATATGGAAGTGACGATGCTATTGATTTTTCAATTGAGGTGCACAAATCCTTGGCTTTAGCTGCTTATCGTTCATCGGTTGAGATGGCTAAAGATCGTGGAGCATTCCCAATCTATAGCTACGAAAAAGAGGTGAATAATCCTTTTATCAGTCGTTTGTTTGCCGAAGACAATACTTTGAAGGAAGACATGAAAAAGTATGGTCGTAGAAATATTGCTGCTTTAACAATTGCTCCAACAGGAACAACAAGTTTGATGACACAGACAACTTCTGGAATTGAACCAGTATTCTTGCCAGTTTACAAGCGTCGTCGTAAAGTAAATCCAAATGATCCTGAATCAAGAGTTGACTTTATTGATGAGGTTGGCGATAGCTGGGAAGAATATACTGTATTTCATCACAAATTTGTTACCTGGATGCAGACCAAAGGTCACGATATAACCAAAAACTACACTCAGGAAGAGCTGGATAAACTGGTTGCTGAATCTCCATATTACAAAGCTACATCCAATGATGTTGACTGGGTGAAGAAAGTACATATGCAAGGTCAGGTGCAGAAATGGGTGGATCATTCAATTAGTGTTACTATCAACCTACCTTCTGATGTTTCAGAGGAATTGGTAGGAGACTTGTATGTAGAAGCATGGAAAAGCGGATGTAAAGGGGTAACTGTATATCGAGATGGTAGCCGAGCCGGTGTTCTTATTTCAAATAACGAAAAGAAAGAAGAGGAATCAGGTAAATTCCCTAAAAAACGTCCACAGGAGTTGGATGCAGACATTGTTCGTTTTCAGAATAACAAAGAAAAATGGATTGCTTTTGTAGGTCTGATAGATGGAAAACCTTACGAGGTATTTACTGGGTTGGCTGATGATGAAGATGGAATATTGCTTCCAAAGACGGTATTAGCTGGTAAAATAATCAAGAATCGTGAGGAGGATGGATCATCACGTTACGATTTCCAATTCACCAATAAAAGAGGTTATAAAACTACTATTGAGGGTCTTTCTTATAAATTCGATAAAGAATACTGGAACTATGCAAAACTGATTTCCGGGGTATTGCGTCATAGTATGCCTATTCAGGATGTGTTGGATTTGGTGGCCGGACTGCAACTGGATAGTGAGTCAATTAATACCTGGAAAAACGGAGTTGAGCGTGCCTTAAAGAAATATATTCCAGACGGAACAAAGGCTCGTAAAGGACATTGCGAAAACTGTGGTGCTGACGACTTAATTTATCAGGAAGGTTGTTTGATTTGTAAGAGCTGTGGCTCGTCTAAATGTGGATAAATATCTGCCAAATATTTTATTATAATAATAAAGAGGTGTCTGTCGGGCACCTCTTTTTGTTTTAATGTAATCGAAAAATTAATTCATTTATAATTTATTTAAGCACAACCAAGTCAATTACTATCTTTGCAAAAAATAGATCAACAGAATATGACAGCTCAGAAAGTAAGAGTGCGATTTGCACCAAGTCCAACCGGACCGTTACATATTGGGGGAGTAAGAACAGCTCTTTTTAATTACCTGTTTGCTAAAAAGCATGGAGGAGATTTTATTTTACGGATAGAAGATACTGATTCGACCCGTTTTGTAGAAGGAGCCGAAGAGTATATAAATGAGAGTCTGGAATGGTTAGGATTGACCGTTGACGAAGGTGTGAAGCAAGGTGGTGAGTTTGGTCCATATCGTCAGAGTGAGCGTCGTGAGATTTATAAAAAATATGCCGATCAGTTGGTGGAAACCGGATGGGCCTATTACGCATTCGATACTCCTGAGGAACTTGATAAGTTGCGCACTGATGCTGAAGCAGAGAAAAAAACTTTTGCATATGACATGCATTCGCGTTTGCAATTAAAAAACTCGTTGGCTTTGTCTGATGATGAGGTGAAACAACGCATAGAAGCCGGAGAACCTTGGGTGATTCGTTTTAAAATGCCAGAGGATACAATTGTGGAGACCAAAGATTTGGTACGAGGCGAAGTTAAATTCAACACCAATACATTAGATGATAAGGTACTTTATAAAAGTGCTGATAAACTTCCAACTTACCATCTGGCCAATATTGTTGATGATCATTTGATGGAGATCAGCCATGTTATTCGGGGAGAAGAATGGTTGCCATCAGTGCCATTGCATATAATGCTATACAGGGCTTTGAATTGGGAAGAAACTATGCCTCAGTTTGCTCATCTGCCGTTGATTTTAAAACCTACCGGAAAGGGTAAATTGTCGAAACGAGATGGAGATAAAGGTGGATTTCCGGTGTTTCCATTGGATTGGGAAATGGAAGATGGAATCGCACCGGGTTATCGCGAAAGTGGATATTTTCCTGAAGCAGTTAATAATTTACTGGCCTTGTTGGGCTGGAATCCTGGAACTGAGCAGGAATTATTTGATATTGATGAACTGATTTCACTATTCTCAATAGAAAGAGTCAACAAGTCGGGTGCTCGTTTCGATCCAGAAAAAGCCAAGTGGTTTAATCAGCAACACTTGATGAGAAAGCCTGTTGAAGAACTGGCTCTGATGTTTAGTGATGATTTAAATGAAAGAGGTATTGCAGAAGATATTGCAGTTATTGAAAAAGTAACAGGTATGGTTCGTGAACGTGTGAATTTTGTGCATGAACTATGGGATCAGTCATTCTTCTTCTTTGAAGCACCGGTTGAGTACGATGAGAAGGTAGTGAAGAAACGTTGGAAGGGCGATGTTCCAGCTTTTATGGCTGAATTAGCACCTGAACTTGAAAAAGTAAACGAATGGGTGGCTGATGATATAAAGGCGTGTATCTCTTCTAAAATTGAAGAAAAAGGTCTTGGATTTGGTTTGGTGATGAATGCATTTCGCCTTGCCTTGGTTGGTGGCGGTTTTGGCCCTGATCTGATGGAGATAGCTGAGGTTATTGGTAAGGAAGAAACCATTGCCCGTATTAAAAAGGCCTGTGAGACAATAGGATCTTAAAAGATAAGAATATATAACAATAAAAAATCCCGCAATTAGCGGGATTTTTTATTTAAGCAGTATGTTATTTACTTTTTTGCTTTACTCCATGAGTCTTTTAAAGTAACTGTGCGATTAAAAATCACATTGCTTTCCGTTGAGTCTTTATCAATACAGAAATAACCCAAACGTTGGAACTGGTATCTTGCAATGCCATCGGCAAAGTTAGAGCCGGCATCCATATAATTAGGTTCAATGTAGCATTCATTAACTACAGAAAGAGAATCCGGATTCAGGAAATCAAGGAAATCCTTGTCTTTATGTCCATCCGGAGCTTCATCCATAAATAAACGATCGTATTGCTTAACTTTAACTGTTTTAGCATGCTCAATGCTTACCCAGTGTAAGGTGCCTTTTACTTTACGCTTACTACCTTCCATTCCACTTTTGGTATCTGGATCGTAAGTGCACTGAATTTCGGTAATGTTGCCATCGGCATCTTTAGTGATTCCTTCACACATTACGATATATGCATTTTTTAAACGAACCTCACGCCCCACATCCATTCGGAAGAATTTTTTTGGAGCATTTTCCATAAAGTCATCACGCTCGATGTAGATCTCACGGCTAAACGGTAATTTACGTGAACCCATGGATTCATCTTCAGGATTGTTGATTGCTTCCATCCATTCAACTTCACCTTCAGGATAGTTGGTGATAACGACTTTTACCGGATCGAGAACAGCATAAACACGCGGAGCTCGTATGTTTAAGTCTTCACGAACACAATGTTCAAGCAAAGCCACGTCTATCACGTTTTCTCGTTTGGCAACCCCTATTTCATCAGCAAAACGACGTATGGATTCAGGAGTATAACCTCTTCTGCGTAAACCAGATATTGTTGGCATTCGGGGATCGTCCCAGCCTGCAACATATTTCTCATTTACCAATTGAAGGAGTTTTCGTTTACTCATCACCGTATAATTCAAATTCAAACGAGCGAACTCAATCTGACGAGGAATTGTGGCCGGTTTTTCTGGTAAAGCCTCCAGAATAGAATTTAAAAACCATTCGTATAGTGGACGGTGCACTTCAAATTCAAGTGTACAGATACTGTGCGAAATACCTTCAATAAAGTCACCTTGTCCATGTGCATAGTCATACATTGGGTAAATGCACCACTTGTCTCCGGTTCTATGATGATTGGCATGAATAATACGATACATCAAAGGATCGCGCATGTGCATGTTAGGTGAAGCCATATCTATTTTAGCTCTCAAAACACGTTCTCCATTCTTGAACTCACCTTTACGCATGCGTTCAAATAAATCCAGGTTTTCTTCTACACTGCGATTTCTGTTTGGACTTTCAAGTCCCGGAATAGTAGGAGTGCCTTTCTGTTCTGCAATTTCCTCTGCACTTTGGTCATCAACATACGCTTTACCATCTTTAATTAAAAGAACGGCCCAGTCATATAGTTGCTCAAAATAATCTGACGAAAATTTAGGTTCATCATTCCATTGAAAGCCTAACCAGTTTACATCTTCTTTGATTGACTCAACATATTCGGTTTCTTCTTTTACCGGGTTGGTGTCATCAAAACGAAGGTTAGTACCACCTTTGTAATATTTACCTAGTCCAAAATTAAGGCAGATTGATTTAGCATGACCAATATGTAAGTATCCATTAGGTTCAGGAGGAAAGCGAGTTAATACAGCTCCGCCGTTTTTGTTTTCACTTAAATCCTTATCAATCTCCTGATGAATAAAATTAGTTTTTATTTTTTCGTTTGACTCCATCGCAATGTCTTCAAGAATGTTCATCTATGGTACCTCCAAATTTGGGGGTAAGTGCAAAAGTAATTGTTTTTACACTTAAATTTCTGTTGTTATGGTTATAAAAGATTAATTTCGCGAAAAAATTTTATTATGGAGACTAACAACACAATTGGGTTGATTGAACTGGAGGAGATGGAGTTTTATGCTTATCACGGATGTTATGAGCAGGAGCAGGTGGTTGGTAACCGATTTTTAGTAAATATTGCCATTCAAACTGATTGCTCTGTAGCAGCTGATTCAGATAGTATAAACGATGCATTGAATTATGTGACAGTTTACCAGTTGACGAAAGAACAGATCATGCAGAACTCTCATTTACTGGAACATCTGACAAAGCGTATCATTAATAGTATAAAATCATCATTTCCACAAATAATCAGTTTGAAAGTTAAAGTCTCAAAAATGAACCCGCCAATGGGTGGACAAATGAAGTGTGTTAGTCTTACAATGGAAGAATAATGAGAGAAGACGGAGCGATTACCAAAAAGTGTCCGAAATGCGGAAGTGAGTTTTTGTGTTACAGTCAATCGAATCAAAAGTGCTGGTGCGATAATTTTTTTGTCGATGCTACCAATCTTAAATTGCTGGCAGATAAATATAATGGATGTCTTTGTCCGGAATGTCTTAATTTATATGGTAAAAAGAAGTCGTAAAAATTTGCCGGGAATCAAAATATTACTTTAATTTGCAACCCGAAAATCATGGTTCCTTGGCCGAGTGGCTAGGCAACGGTCTGCAAAACCGTGTACGGCGGTTCGAGTCCGCCAGGAACCTCAAAAAAAGCTGCAATTTTTATTGTGGCTTTTTTTATTGCCTTTATCTGGACCTAAAACAATAAAGAGTAGCCTTCAATTTAAAATGGCGAAGGTGCTTTAAATGTTACTCGCTCAGAAGTTGTTGGGTGAATAAAAGAGATTTCTTCAGCATGTAAAAGTAAACGCTCATTTTTTTTACCATATAATTCATCACCTGTAATGGGTGTGTTCAGTCCAAGAGGATGGGCTGCATGAACCCGTAACTGGTGTGTACGGCCGGTTAAGGGATAAAAATGTACTTTCGTACGATTCTCTTTGTGTTCTATTACTTCCCATCTGGTTACAGCAGGTTTACCATATTCATTGCATACCAGTTGTCGCGGTCGATCGTCCAGATCAACGCGCAGAGGTAAATCAATTTGGCCGTTCTCTGTTTGAATAATGCCATCCAGCCAGGCTACGTATTGCTTTTCTACCGTTTTATTTAAAAATTGCTTTTGCAGGTTTTCGTGTACTTCTTTGTTTTTTGCAATAATCATTAGGCCCGAAGTAGCCATGTCTAACCGATGAACAATAAGCGGGCCTGTAGCATTCGGATAAAGCTTTTTAACCTGTGTATAAACCGAAGTGTTTTCTTCCTTTCCGGGTACAGACAATAAGCCGGCGGGTTTGTTGATGATGGCGATGGCTTCATCCTCATTAATAAGCTCTATGGTTAAATTGGAATAATGGCACTCACGACCTTCAATTTCTAATCCCTGTAACATATGACCTAAGATAGGTTCACATTTACTTTTGCAAGCCGGGTAAAAGTAACCATGATGCCGGATCTCTTTTTTAGGAGATGTACCCCACCAAAACTCAGCCATGGCAACAGGTGTAAACTGGTGCTGAAAAGCATAATGTAAGAGTTTAGGAGCGCAGCAATCACCGGTGCCTGCCGGCGGAACTTTTTGTGCTGTTTCACTAAATATGGCGCTGGCACTTTGGGTCTCTCCATTAGCATTGAGGAACAAATAGTGGTTAAATAACTTTTCCTGTAGCTTTGCAGATTGTTGTTTTCGTATTTTTTTAAGTTTTTTAATCTGCTTCAGATAAGCATCCAGTTCTTGTTTTTTATCCTCAATTTGCTTTTGATATTTCTTTTTAAGCTGGCTTAACTGACTCTTCTCACGTTGACTTTCGTTAATGAGTTTAGCTTTTACCAGTTCATAATCAGGTTTGTTAAAGCTCTTTTGACGAATGATATCACGCTTGCTTTTGGCTGTTGCAATAGCTGCTTTGACCTGATCAATAATTAACTTCGCCTGTTCAATTTCGTTGTTTAGCTCTTTTTGAAGCTGTATCAAATCAGGAGAATGCTCCGCTTCGAAAATGCTCGTATTTATCTTATTTAAGTCAGCTTCACCTATACGGAAAAAGCCATCTGGATTAGTGATATCAAAAACCTGTGGGACAAATGGAATGGAGGAGTTGAAATTCTGTTCATTACCTGAATATGCTGTTAAAAAACCAACACGATTATCAATTGTTGTAGCAATCAATACCCCGTACATTTTACCTTTTTCCGATTCAGACGGTTTGGGAAGGAGTGATTGTATTTGTTCAGATGCCTTAAGGCAAAGAGGGTGTGGTGAGTAATCAAACGGATTATTGAACGACTCCGGAAGGGCATCAAACCGTATTTCTTCGGAAAAATCAATCAGACAATCCATATTATTCTTTGTTTTATCTATTCAGGACTTCAAAAGTAATTACAATTTTACAAACAGTTATGCCAAGTGATCTTAAGACTAACCTTCATGTAATTTGTAATTATTTTAAAGAAGACAGGAGAGTAATGGGTGCTATTTGTAGTAAGTTGATGTTAAAGCTATTGGAAAGGATTGTGGTTTTTTTGACTACATGAATTAACCTTCTTTTATCAATAAAATTAAAGTTTACTGGTCAATAATTAAGTGTTAGGTGTATTAATTTTTTTACTTTTGCAACTCAATTGTGATTAAACGTTTCACAATTGGTTCACAATGATAGATATTGACATTTTGTAAGATATTGGAATGCTCTTTAGTATATAAAAACTATTGTAGTACGCCAGAAACCTCATTTTAGCGAATGCTTTTAAGAAATTAAGGGCATTCGCTTTTTTTATGTAGCAGTGCATACGTTACGTATTAATTTAAATGTTACTTGTCAGGTTGATTATCTCAGAGAGAAAAGTTGAAAATTAATATAATTAGAGATCAGAATGGACGGAAGAGAAAGAAGAAACATTAAAGCTGGAACTAAAGTGGCAATTCTTGCACATCAGGATGTGCGTTCAGGTAACCTAACTCATGGAGTGGTTAAAGAAGTGATAGGTGATGAATCTTTTCATCTAAAGGGGATAGAATGTAAGCTTAAGACCGGACAGGTTGGAAGAGTGAAGATGATAAAAATATAGTCTTTATTATGTTAATGAGTTATCAGAAAGCCGAAGCAACGAAAAATGCTTCGGCTTTTTTTAATGCATAATAATACTCAACTCCATCAAAATGGACAGATTTCAAGGCTTTGTAAAAAGATGATAACTAGTTTTGTGTAAGCTAAATCAATAATATGAAGAGTTTTGTAAAGATTTCTGTATTCGTTACCACAACTATGTTTTTGTTGGGCTTATCTTCTTGTTTGAACAATGACCAGAACATTCAGATAAAATCAATAAAACCTGATGCTCCATTTGATATGCCTGCCATTACATATCCTGATTTTTCCAAAGCTGAACGTATTGAAATTACAAAGTATGGAGCTGTTGCCGGTGATATAGAAAAAACATCCGAGGCAATTGAATTAGCCATTGAAGAAGCAAGCCTAAAAGGAGGAAGTGTTATTGTACCTGAGGGTGAGTGGCTGACCAGGTCAATACACCTTATGAGTAATGTCAATCTGCATCTTGAAAAAGGAGCTGTTTTATTATTCTCAGAAAAACCTGAAGATTATTTGCCGGCTGTTCATACCAGTTGGGAAGGAATGGAATGTTATAATTATTCTCCATTGGTGTATGCCTATGAATGTAAAAATGTGGCCATAACAGGTGAAGGCGAGTTAAAGGCAAAATTGGATACCTGGAAAGTATGGTATAAAAGGCCAGCTGCTCATATGAATAGTTTAAAATGGTTGTATATGAAAGCCGCCGAATATTCTCCTGTTGAAGAGCGTGTGATGGTGAATGATACTTCTAATCTGCGACCACATTTTATTCAGTTTAATCGCTGCGAAAATGTTTTGATGGAAGGCGTTAAGGTTACCAATAGTCCTTTCTGGACCATTCATCCTTATCTTTGTAAAAATGTAGTTATTCGCAACGTACAGGTATATGCACACGGTCATAATAACGATGGGGTTGACCCGGAAATGACCCAGAATATGCTGGTTGAGAATTGTTATTTCGATCAGGGTGATGATGCTTTTGCCATAAAATCAGGTAGAAATCAGGATGCATGGCGATTGGATACTCCTACCAAGAATCTGGTTATAAAAAATTGTCATATAAAAAACGGACATCAGCTTTTAGCTATTGGCAGCGAACTTTCTGGTGGTATTGAGAATGTGTTTTTGGATAGTTGTACGGTTGAAGATGGAGCTAATATGTTTCATCTGGTTTTTATTAAAACCAATGAACGTAGGGGTGGCTATGTAAAGAATATTCATGTTAGCAATGTTAAGGCAGATAAGATGCGCGAAGGTATTTTGGGTATCGAAACTGATGTTTTGTATCAGTGGCGAAATCTGGTACCAACAATAGAAAGAAGATTAACGCCTGTTTCAGATGTTTACCTTAAGAACATTGAAGCTAATAATGTGAAGTTTATTTCACGTGTATTAGCTCAGGAAGAAATGCCTGTTTCTAATGTTCAGTTAATAAGTGTGGTGGCAGATACTTTGCGATCTGATCAACAGCATATTCATGAAAATTTGATAGGATTCAAGGAAATAAATTAGATAATGATAGTTAGGTTTAGAGAGCTGCTCCTCTTTAGAAGGAGTGGCTTTTTAATTGTAATCAGTACCTCAATTCTTAAACAACTTCTTTTATTTTAAACTGATTAACAATGGTAAGTAGATTATGGGCTTGATCATTAAGTTCATCCACACTTGTAGTGAGTCGCTCTGAGGCTGCTGCATTTTCCTGAGTAATCATGTTTATCTGTTGAAGGGCTGAGCTGATCTGGTTTACTCCATTTGATTGTTCCAGACTGGCACTTGCTATATCATCAATTAATTCGGAATTAGAATTTAATACCGGTACTAGTTTTAAGAGACTTTCGCTGGTGTTTTCAGAGATGCTCAGACTATTATGAGCCAATGCAATGATTTCGTCGGAGGCTAATTTGCTTCGTTCTGCCAGTTTTCGGACCTCCTGAGCAACCACAGCAAATCCTCGTCCGTGTTCACCGGCACGTGATGCTTCTACAGCAGCATTTAGTGCAAGTATATTGGTTTGATTGGCAATTTCGGTAATCATCTTTACTTTCTCACTAATGTTTTTGGAGGTTGTAAATGAATTGCCGGCTCTCTCGTTTACCTGGATTAGTTCCTTTTGTGTTTGTTTTGACGCAAGGTTGGTTTGTTGTGCATTTCTCGAATTTTGGCTGATGTTGGCACTGATTTCTTCCATTGTTGTAGCAATTTCTTCGAATGAACCAGCTTGTTCCTGTGCTCCCTGTGATATTTTCTTCGAAGAATTATGAAGTAGTTTGATGGTATTATTGAGTTGAGAGGAAACAGCGGCAATTTGTTGTATCAAACCTTCTAGTTGGTTGGTCATAATAACAAAAGCATGTAAGACACCTTTCGCATTCTGTTTCAGATTGTCATCCATAACCAGGTTACCATCAGCCACCTGATGAGCTATCTCTGCTACAATATAAGGTTCGGCACCTAATAACTTTCTTACTCCTTTGAAAATGAATATACTAAAGAATATAACAATACCAGCTCCCAGAAGAATGAAAATCAGTGTCATAACATTTGTGTTATAGGTGCTTTGTTTGAGTGCATCCATTAACATTGCTTTCGACTCCTGAAGCATAGGCTCTACCCGATGAACATCATCTCGCAGGTTCCCCATTAAACCTGATTTCTCATCCAACCCGATTTCAATCTTCTTGTTAACCATTGTCAGAAAGGTCTGTTCGTACTTGTCCAACAAATCCAACATCTGGCTCTTTTCGATTGAAGTGTAATTTGATTTGTTTATTGCCTGACGGAATTCCATATTGTGAGCCAGAAATTTATCTCGGTAATTGAGGTCTTCGCGAATCAAAAAATCCTTCTCGTGGCGACGACACAGAAGCATGTAAACCATCAGTTTATCATCGTTGTGTTTTTTCAGATTTTGTTCGATTTCGTGGATGGCCTGTCTCATTTGACCAACTAATCCAAAATCTTTAAAGCCCTGAATTAATAGCTCATCTTTAATCTTGATGAATGTATTGTAATATCGATTTAAAAATAGGGATATTGAATCAATCTTTTGAGTTTTGCTTTCTTCTTGCATGAATTTTGATTGCATAAGATCATTAATGATCTCTTTTGATTTCTGATAATTATCGATGAATGTTGTCAGATATTTACTTTTTCCACTTTTATGAAAATCAGGATTTGTAGTTTCACGGGCAAGAAAGTCTTTTTCGTTTCTCCGAAGCTGAAGCATCAATGATTCCAGTTCGTATAGCTGATTTTCGGTAATATTATTCTGCTCAATTCGGTTTAAAGCCTGGTAAGTATAAATACCTATGGCCAAAAAAGTAATAATAAGTAATACTGTTAATACAGTAAAACGTTGTCGCATTGTGCCTGATTGCATGTCCTGTATGTATTTAATTTTCCCATGGCTAAATTAAATGACAGACATATCACAGGGATTAACACATTGTTAATTCAATGCTAATTTAAATACAAAAGTAGAAAGTTATTAATGTGAGTGTGATCTAATCTATTTCAACTCAAACTGAGTGGTGCCAATATGATAACCATCGGCAAATAAATCAGCTGTGTAATTACCTGGAAGAAGCTCTCCTTCATCGGCGTTGTAGAATATGCAAATATCCAGTTCTTCTCCTCCGTATTCGATTACTCTTCGGGCTGAGAAATTAATCTCCTCACCTTCGTATTTGAATTTGTCATCCAGCGAACGTACCAATAAAGCCTCATCCGGACGCATAATTCTCATATAAACAGTTTTTTCTCCGATTGGTGCTGTGATGTTTTTCTGAATGGTGAAACAGACCCTGATTTTTGAAACGTTACGGGCTTTTTTGGTTTCCCGGTCTTTACTGTTTAAGCCTTCCACTTCGTAATTATAAGTTTCGAGTTGGGAAGCTATTTCAACTTTCTCAGCAAGTTTCTCTTTTTGTTTTTCCAGCTCCTTAAAGGAATCCTGTATTTTGGTTACTTGTTTCCGGTATTGTATATTTTCTTCCGATAGTTCCTGATTACGTTGATTTAAAGAGTCGATCTGAACCACAAAGCTTTTCATCACACTTCGCAGCGAGGTCAGTTCCTTTTTGTATTCACGTATTTTTGAAGCGTTGGTGGCTTTAATGGTTTTGATTTCTTCAATAAGATGCGAAATCTTTTCTCTTTCCTGTTCTAACAGCAGATTAAGGGTGTCGTTATTACTTTGAAGAGAGTCGTAATCCAAAGCCAGCGTTTGAAATTCTTCAGTAAGTAATAGCTTTTCCTCAGTCATCTCTTCAACAACAGCCTTGTATTCTTTTCGGTTGCTAAGGTACATGAACAGAACCAAAGCAATTAGTGCTACAGCCACTGCTGAAATGATATATATGAGTTTATTATTTGACTTTTGGGGTGTCTTATTCTCCATAATAGTAGTAAGTGTTTTACTAAAGAACGCAAAGTTATCATTTTTTAGTTTGCTTACAATTGTAAAGTTCTATGGCTGGCAGGTTTTGGGTTTATTTTAGTATGTTTGAAATCGTTTATGCAGATGAAGGATCGAATTAATATTATTTATGAACTTCGATGAATTTTCTTCTTAAATTTGCGTGGATTAAAATAATAAGGTTTTGAAAAGCAGACTTCGACTAATAAGTTTCAGTATAGGATTAGGATTAATTGTTTGGGCATGTGCAAATATTGGAATGCCAACAGGTGGGATAAAAGACGAAATACCGCCTAAAGTGATCGCCTCAACACCAGAGAATCATGCATTGAATTACAATAAAAAAATGGTTGTAATTGAGTTTGATGAGTTAATTCAGTTAAAAGATATTCGTCAGAAGTTTGTTATTTCTCCACCAATGAATGAGCAGCCAACCATTGAGGCTCGTGGTAATAAGTTACAGGTTATTTTTAACGAAGATTTGCAGCCCAATAGTACCTATTCGCTCGATTTTGCTGATGCTGTGGTCGATAACAATGAAGGGAATGTCCTTGAGAATTTTAGTTTTAGCTTCTCAACGGGTGAATATATCGATTCGCTGAAAGTTTCAGGAAATGTTTATGATGCTGATGATTTATCCCCTGCGTCGGGGACATTGGTTTTTTTGCATGAAAACCTTGCCGATTCTGCTATTCATAAACTGGTACCAATTCGAATGGCAAAAACAAATGCCCAGGGGCGATTTACCATATTAAATGTTCGTCCAGGAAAATACAGATTGTATGCACTCGAAGACTCCAATCGTGATTTGAAATTTGATCAGCCTGGTGAGCGAATGGCTTGGTCAGACATTATTGTAGAGCCATCATTCGAATATCGCGACTTTGTTGATACGTTACATATTGATTCTCTCGAAACAGATTCATTGATATATCATAAAGAATTGGTTTATACTCCGGATAGTGCGAGCTTGTTTCTGTTTCAGCATGATTATAAGCGTCAATATTTAATGAGCGAAGAACGTAAGGAAAAAGCTAAGATGACTTTCTATTTTAACCGTAGGCAGGAAGATGAGGTTGAAATTAAACTTACTGGTCAGGATGATTTGAAAGATATATTCATTAAAGAAGGATCTTTAAATAACGATACAATTTCTTATTGGTTGAAGGATAGTACCTATTACAATCAGGATTCACTTTCGATAACGTTGAGCTATACCATGCTTGATTCTATGGATATGGAATATATCCAGCAAGATACAATAGCCATGTATTTCTTTGAGGCCAAAAAAGAGGAGAAAAGGAGGAAGAAAAAAGATGATGAGCCGGAACCTATTCCAATGTTAAAACTGGTTGAGGTAAAAACTAAAGTTGATATTTATGGAAAATTTGGTTTTGGATTAACCGCACCTGCTATGACTTTCGATAAAAAGGCTGTGAAACTTTTTTATTACGAAGATACTATTCCAAAACCAATTGATTTTGAGTTAATACAGGATACACTTAATATTAAGCGTTATTCCATTTCTCAAAAATGGATTCCGGGTGGGAAATATGAAATGACTATTGACTCAGCTTCAATTGTAGATATTTATGGTTTACATAACGGACCTGAAAAGATCACTTTCAATGTGAAAAAGGATGAGGACTACGGTAAGATATTTATCCAAATCCTTAATCCACAGGATAATTGGCTTGTACAGGTGCTGGGTAAAGAAGAAAGAATTCTGCAGCAGTCGAAGATACCGACTTCAGGGAAAATAGGTTTCAGGTATCTGTCTCCGGGTAAATATATGTTCAGGATTGTTGTTGATGAGAATGGTAATAATCAATGGGATGATGGAAATTATTACGAAAACAGGCAGCCTGAGAAATTAATCTATTATATGGGTAAGGTGGATGTCAGAGCCAATTGGGATACTGATTTGGAAACCTGGGACCCATCTGTATTTAGTGTTGATAAATTTTCGCAATCATTCCGAAAACCTAAGAAAAGAGAATAATACGATGTCAGTAATGCTAAACTTTGCAATGTTTCCAACGGATAAAGGAGACAGTGTTAGTGAGTATGTGAGTAAGGTTATCAAACACATTGATGCTAGTGGGGTTGAATATAAACTCAATCCAATGGGAACAACCATTGAAACAACCACAATGAAGGAAGCACTGGCAATTGTTCAGCAAAGTTATGATATACTCAGCGAGTTTTCAGACCGTGTTTATTGCGCCATTACAATTGATGCCCGAAAGGGTAAAGATAACCGGATGAATGGCAAGATAAATTCAATTGAAACGCGCATAGGGGAAGTGAAAAAGTAATGGCTTGATTTTTGCGAATTGTAGCTCTGTATCCTAAAATACCGATAATGCAAAAGTATTTTAAAAGTGTTGTTTTTATTTGGTTGTTATTGATAATAACAGTGGATACAAACGCCCAATGCAGTGATTATAACTTTAGTTTTCAGTCAGGTGAAGTAGTTAATTATCATGCCTATTATAATTGGGGATTGTTATGGCTTAATGCTGGTCAGGTTACTTTTACTGTTGATAAAAGTAAATATAATGGAGAGGACGCGTTTCATATAAAGTCGCACGGTGCTACCTATAAATCGTACGATTTTTTATTTAAAGTGCGTGATACTTTCGAAGTCTACACCGATACAAAATATCTTGAACCATTTGAATATAGAAGGATAACGAATGAAGGAAGTTATCATGCCAGTTATAAATATGTATTCGATCATAAAAGTCGTCTGATATCTTCTGAAATACAAAAGGAAGAGGAGCCTGTGGAAGTCAAGACTTTTCCCTGGAAAAAGTGTTCCTTTGATTTACTCACCATGGTCTATAAGGCTCGTAATATCAATTTCTCTGATTATGATGTTGATGAAAAGATTCCCATAAGCATGGTAGTGGATGGCGAAATTCATGATATTTATATTCGTTATTTGGGTAAAGAAAGAATCAAAAACCGTGATGGACGTAAGTTTGACTGCTTGAAATTTAAACCTTTATTGGTTGAAGGAACCATCTTTGAAAGTGGAGAAGATATGACGGTTTGGGTAACTGATGATCAGAACCGTGTTCCTATAATTGTGGAAGCAAAAATATTGATCGGATCTGTAAAGGCTGTTTTTGTAGATGCTAAAGGATTACGCAGCCCAATGACCGCAGAAGTAGAGTAGCTTACCATCTGAACCTACGATACCAATCGGCAAGAGGTGATAACTGAACATCGGTAAGTATTGTGAAATGTTGTTTCAAATCATCCGGTGCATTATTTACGATATAAGACTTTGAAAAGTATTGTAACATATCCAAATCGTTATAATCATTCCCGATAACCACGATTTCAGATTCTTCAATTTGCAGCATTTGGGCAATGTGTAAAATGCCATTTGCTTTCGAAACGTCTTTATGAAAACATTCCATCCAGATACTTTCACCATCAATAGGCGATGTGGCCCGGATCGTTTTTATACCATTAAATTTGGCTTTAATTTCTTCAAATAATCCAATCTCAGGGATGAATGAAAGCACTTGAGAATAATCTTCTTCCGGTAATTCTTTTTCTTCCGGTATGGCATGAGCCTTGTTAAAATCGATGTATCTCTCAAAATCGGGATGAGGATCGGAACTTATTGAGTGAAAGAAGATATGATTGTCAGGTATGGGATGATGAACGGTATATTCAATATCAAACTGGTTTAGGATGTTGGTTATTATGCGAGCGTCTTCGAAACCCAGGTTAATAGTTTTAAGAATTGTTTTATTCTTCCAGTCGTAGATGCCAGCTCCCGATGAAAACACAAGGTAATCAATTGGAAAATTTTCAGGGATAACGGATAATGCCGATTGAAAAGTACGACCAGTTGCTATTACCCTACAAACATTCTGTTCGCCAAGTTCACCTAGCGTCTCAATGTCGTCAATGTTGAAACCATTATTTCGGGTGTGTATAGTTCCATCCAGATCGGTTGCCAGTAATTTGATCATGTTATTGGATTTGATCAAGTTGATATGGGGTGGCCTGATATACGTAATAGTTCAACCAGTTAGAATAAAGCAAGCTGGCATGACTTCGCCATAAAACCATTGGTTCTTTTGCTGGATCGTTATCAGGGAAATAATTTTCTGGGATGGCAATGTCCAAACCTTTGGCAACATCACGTTTGTATTCTTCATTAAGCGTATGTGCATCATACTCCGAATGTCCAGTGACAAATATCTGGCGGCGATCTTTCGACATCACAATGTATACCCCTGCATCTTTGGATGATGATAATAAAATAAGATTATCATTGGCTTCAACCTCTGATAATTTTACTTCAGTGTATCGTGAATGCGGTGCATGAAAAATATCATTAAAACCTCTCATTAAAGGCTCTTGCATTTCGTTTACGGTATGTTTAAATACACCAAACATTTTTTTGTCGAGTTGGTACTTCTTTATTCCATGATGAAAATATAAGCCTGCCTGTGCTCCCCAGCAGATATGAAATGTACTGGTGACATTATGTTTGCTCCATTCCATAATCTCTGTCAATTCCTCCCAGTAATTGACTTCTTCAAAGTCAAGGAGTTCAACAGGTGCCCCCGTGATTATCATTCCATCATATTTCTCCGATCGCACCTCATTAAATACTTTGTAAAAAGAGAATAGGTGTTCTCGTGGAGTGTTTTTTGAAACGTGACTGGAAGTCATTAAAAAGTCAACTTCTACCTGTAGCGGACTATTCGAAAGTGCTCGTAATAAATGCGTTTCGGTTGCAATTTTTAGCGGCATAAGATTTAATATCAGGATACGAAGTGGTCGGATATCCTGATGTAAAGCCTTTGATTCGCCTATAACAAAAACATTTTCATTTTCGAGCACTCCCCTGGCAGGCAGTGCGTCCGGTATTTTAATTGGCATGTGGTTAACGTGTAATTTTTATGGTAATGTTTTTGTTTATCGTCTTATTAATCCAAAGAATAAAATATTCAATGTATTTTCAATTTGTATTTTGAAGTCTTCAAAACTGTAATAAGATCCTAATAATGGTCCTTCCATACCTTTTAGCGCGGTAGCAATTGCCACTGCAGCCATCGGAATATTTTTAACCTGGAAAGTATTATTGCAGGTTCCTTCTTCCAAAATGCGGGTTAACAATCCTGCTTCCTGTTTTTCTGTACTAACTTTTAATCGACTCAGGAACTCATAATTAGTAAGCATTTCGTCCTTTAATGCTTTGATATAATTATCAAGTTCTAAGATGGTTTCCATGCGGGTAATTACATACTTGGTTAATTTTTCGCGGGGTTCCATCTTAGTCTCAACAATTTCATTGAGTTTAGTAAAAAGAAGTTTTTCTTCTGATTCGATTACAGCCTGGAAAATTTCTTCTTTATTTTTAAAATAATAATACAACGAACTTTTGCCTTTGCGCAGTGCAATGGCAATATCTTCCATGGTTGTTTTTTTGTATCCAAACTTTGCAAATAGTTCTTTTGCCGCTTCAATAATACTTGTGCGCATTCCATCATTTTGGGCACCAGAAGGGCTACCATTAAAATTATCCATTGATGAATTTTTTTGTTGTTGTATTACAAAAATAGCAATACTTTTTGGCAAAATACAAACTTAAACCAATTTGTTCTAAAATTATTAAATATAAAACGCAGTATATTAAGTAAATATACTGCGTCGACTTTTTTGTTCGAAAAAATATTTATTCGTCAACTAAGGCAAAATCCAGTTGTTTCTTCTCTAAATTGGCACTTGCAACGGTAATTCGAAGTGGATCTCCTAATTGATATCTGCGATTGTACTTCTGTCCAATCAAACAGTATTCTTCTTCATCAAATCGATAGTAATCATCGTTTAAATCACGGATTGGTATCATACCTTCGCATTTATTTTCGATGATTTCAACATACAGGCCCCATTCGGTAACTCCCGAAATAACACCATCAAATTCTTCTCCAACCCGATCTTTCAGAAACTCTACCTGTTTGTATTTTATCGAAGCACGTTCAGCATCTGCCGCTCTTTGTTCCATATCGGAACTGTGCTCACACATTTCTTCATATTTTTCTTCATTCACTGAGTTGCCACCATCGAGATAACGTTGCAACAGGCGATGAACCATCATATCAGGGTAACGACGAATGGGGGAGGTGAAATGTGTGTAATGTTTAAAAGATAATCCGTAATGCCCGATGTTATGGGTAGAGTAAATTGCTTTAGCCATAGTTCGAACAGCAAGCGTCTCAACTATATTCTGTTCTTTCTTTCCATGAGCTTCATTTAACACCCGGTTGAGTGATTTATTAATGCTTTCAGCTCCTTTAGGTAATGCTTCATATCCGAAACGGCGAACAAAAGAAGCAAAAGCATCAAATTTATCAGGATTAGGCACGTCGTGAATCCTGTACACAAAAGTTTTAGCTTTTGACTTGCGTTTGGGGTTCAGTTCGTTTTTACCAATTAATTCAGCTACCCTTTTATTGGCCAACAACATAAATTCTTCAATAAGTTTGTTGGCATCCTTGGCTTCCTTAAAGAAAACGCTTACAGGTTTTCCGTTCTCATCGATATTGAATTTCACTTCTACTCTTTCAAAGCCAATGGCTCCATCAGAAAATCTTTGTTTCCTGATTATTTTAGCAAGTCTGTCGAGGGTAAGGATTTCTTCTTTCAGATCGCCTTCGCCTGTCTCAATAACATTCTGAGCTTCTTCGTAAGTAAATCTTCTGTCAGAATAAATTACAGTTCGGCCTACCCATGAGTCTACTATGTTGGCGTTATCATCGAGCTCAAAAACAACCGAAAAGCAAAGTTTTTCTTCATTCGGACGGAGAGAGCATATGCCATTACTCAGGTGTTCGGGTAACATTGGAACCACACGATCAACCAGATAAACAGAGGTTGCCCGTTCAAAAGCCTCTTTTTCAAGTAACGATTTTTCCTCAACGTAATGTGTAACATCTGCAATGTGAACACCTACTTCCCAGTTTCCGTTTTTCAATTTCTGTAACGAAAGAGCATCGTCGAAGTCTTTTGCATCAGCAGGGTCAATTGTAAAGGTAGTTACACCTCTAAAATCTCTTCTTTTCTTTATTTCTTCAGGAGTGATACCTGCATCAATTTTTTCAGCTTCCGCATTTACTTCATCCGGATATTTATAAGGTAAATTAAATTCGGCCAATATAGCATGCATTTCAGCATTGTTATCGCCAACATCACCCAATACATCAATTATTTCTCCAATAGGGTTTTTAGCTCTTTCGGGCCATTCAACAATACGGGCAATAGCTTTTTGGCCATTCTTGGCACCTTTCAATCCTTTGGCAGGGATGAAAATATCGTTTTGCATCACACGAGCATCTACCACTAAAAATGCCAAGCCGCGGGCTATTTGCATCACCCCGACAAAATGTTCGCGTTTGCGTTCCAGTATCTCTATTACTTCGCCTTCTGGCTGTTTGTGTTTACGACGTGCACTTTTAAATATTTTTACTCTATCGCCATTCAATGCTTTGTTCATGGCATTGCGTGGGATAAATACGTCCTCATCACTGCCATCATCGGGAACAATAAAAGCCGCACCAGACGCTGTCATATCAACGATGCCGGTTACGGTAGAACCTCGACTCAGTAATTTATATTTGCCGGGAACTGTCTCTGTAAGATAGCCCGATTCAAACAATTCATTAAGTATAATCTGTACTCTTTGTTTATCTGTTTTTTTCTTAACTTCTAACAGTGCAGCAACCTGCTTATAGTTGAATGTGCGCTTTGGCTGATTGAAAAATAAGCCTTGAATTAACTGACGTAAGTCGGTTTTGCGCGATGGTTTATTCTTTTTCTTCTTTTGACCCATGGAAAATATTAGTTAGGGTGTTTTATAAATTAACGGCAATTTAAGCTTTGTTGTTCGTTCTAGTGTTATTTGTGCTTAAAATATTTGACCATTACTCTTTTTTAACCTTTCGTGAATAATAATTGATAACCTTTCCGGTGTATTTCCGTACTAAACTTTTGTAATGCCTCATTTGAATGATGGTTTACAATAAGCACTTGAAATACTCATTTACCATGAAATATTTATCGATTCTTATTTTAATTTTTATGATTTTGCCTGCTACCGGACAGAACTATAAGATTTATAAGGGGGATACGATTAACCGGCAGGATAACAATAAACTGAAACAAGGATTGTGGTTGAAGTTTGATGATACCAATGATGATATTATTGAACAGGGGAAATATTCAGATAACCGCAAGGATGGTTTATGGATTACCTATTATCCGGATGGGAAAAAGAAGAATGAAATAACCTATGTAAAAGGTAAAGCAATTGGTCCGGCTCGTTTTTATTATAATGATGGTAATCTTTCGGAAGAAGGTTTCTGGAATATAGATCACTGGGAAGGAGAATATAAGTTTTATCACAAAGGTGGTCAGTTGGCTTATGATTGGAATTACGATTCTCTGGGTCGCAGAACCGGTACTCAAAAATATTTTCACGAAAATGGTGAATTGAAATATGAAGGTGACTGGGCTAAAGGTAAGACGCAAGGCACTTTAAAAATGTTTAACGAAGATGGACAGCTGATTAGTGAGCGTATTTATGGCGAGGATGGTAAATATGCTTCCAGTGTTAAACATGATCCGGAGATAGCGGAAGATAAAACTGAAAAACAATACGAAAAATTCTCAGGTACCGGTATGCATACTATTTATAATATGCACGGTAAGCCCGAAAAGAAAGGTTTTTTTGTGAAGGGTAATCTTTTCAATGGTCAATCTTTTGAATACAATGATTCTGGTGAGTTGCTATACATTGAACATTATCAGAATGGTGAATTAAAACGTACAGAGACTGTAAAAAATCCCGGATAACTTAGCAATAATTTGTATTTTAGCAGCTTGTTATTTCAAGAAGAGAACATTAACAAGCATGGAAAATAAATTATTCATTTATAATACGCTGTCGCGCAAAAAGGAGGAGTTCATTCCTATCAACCCCAAACATGTTGGATTATATGTTTGTGGTCCTACTGTGTATGGCGACCCTCATTTAGGACATTCACGTCCGGCAATTACTTATGATATCTTATTTCGTTATTTAACGCATCTGGGTTATAAGGTACGTTACGTGCGAAACATTACTGATGTTGGCCATTTGGAGAATGATGCTGATGTTGGTGAAGATAAGATTGCCAAAAAAGCCCGTTTGGAAGAACTGGAACCAATGGAAGTGGTTCAGTATTACAGTGATCGTTATCACGAATACATGGATGCCTTGAATGTTCGTAAGCCAAGTATTGAGCCTCGTGCATCAGGGCATATTATTGAGCAGCTGCAAATGGTTGAGGATATTCTGAAGAAAGGGTATGCATACGAAAGCAACGGCTCAGTTTATTTCGATGTGGATAAATACAACGAGCAGCATAATTATGGTCGTTTATCTGGTCGTAATATTGAAGATATGTTGAGTACCACCCGTGATTTGGATGGTCAGAGTGAGAAACGTAAATCGTATGATTTTGCCTTGTGGAAAAAAGCAGCACCTGAACATATCATGCGCTGGCCTTCACCATTTAGTGATGGGTTTCCTGGTTGGCATCTTGAGTGTTCTGCTATGAGTGCCCGCTACCTGGGTGAAGAATTTGATATTCATGGTGGTGGAATGGATTTATTATTTCCACATCACGAGTGTGAGATTGCTCAAAGTACAGTTGCTCACGGTCATACTCCGGCTCGTTATTGGATGCATAACAATATGATTACCATCAATGGTCAGAAAATGGGTAAGTCATTAGGGAACTTTATTACGCTGGAACAATTTTTTACCGGTGAACATGAGTTGCTTGAGCAAGCCTATAGTCCTATGACTATCCGTTTCTTTATTATGCAGGCTCATTATCGAAGCACTTTGGATTTTTCAAATGAAGCATTGCAGGCGGCCCAAAAAGGAATGGAGCGTTTGTTGGAAGGTTGCGCCAAGATGGATAAAATAAAAGCGGGAAGTCAGTCTGATTTTAATATTGCTGAGCTGTCTGAAAAATGTTATTCTGCTATCAGTGATGATTTAAATACGCCAATTCTCATTGCTCATTTATTTGAAGGAGTGAAGTGGATTAATACTCTGGTAGATAAAAACGCTTCTGTTACAGAAGATGATCTTACGGCTTTGAAACTATTGATGAACACGATGGTATTCGACATTCTGGGATTGAAAGCAAATCAGACTCAGGGTGGAGGTAACGATGCTCTATTGAGTGAAACAGTTAACCTGTTGCTGAATCTTCGTGTGGAAGCTAAAGCAAACAAAGACTGGGCAACAGCTGATAAAATCCGAAACGAATTGCAGACTATGGGTATTGTGATTAAAGATACCAAAGACGGATTTGAGTGGGAAATAAAATAATTAACTATTGAGATGACGAATCAATTTAAAATATGGGCAGGTGGGGCATTAACAGCCAGCCTGCTTTTTTTTGCATGCTCATCGCCAAAAGGTGGCGACTCTTCATCAAAGAGTTCGGTAGAGGCAAAGAAAGTTGCAACTCCTTTTTTTAATGCCGATTCAGCTTATGCATATGTTGAGCATCAGGTGAATTTTGGTCCGCGTGTACCTAATACACCGGAACATAAAGCCTGTGCTGAATATCTGGCTGCCGAAATGAAACGTTTTGGTGCAGATGTTATTGTCCAGGAAGCTGAGGTCAGAGCATTTGACAATACTGTTTTAGAAGCCAAAAATATAATTGCGCAGTTCAATCCTGAATTAAATAACCGTTTGTTACTATTTGCTCATTGGGATTCCCGTCCGTTTGCCGATCATGATCCTGATAAAAGCAAGCGTGATCAACCTATTGATGGAGCCAATGATGGAGCCAGCGGTGTTGGTGTATTAATGGAATTGGCTCGTCTGATTGGTTTAGCGGGTCATAATCTGGGTATCGATATCATTTTTTTTGATGCTGAGGATTACGGTCAGCCTGATCATCGTGACTTACCCTATCAGGAAGACACCTGGTGTTTGGGATCACAATACTGGGGAAAATATCCACACAAAGAGGATTACTATGCACGATATGGTATATTGCTTGATATGGTGGGAGCCAAAGATGCATTATTTTATCACGAAGGATTCTCCTTACAAAATGCACCTGACTTAGTGAAGCGTATCTGGAACACCGCTGCAGATCTGGGGTATTCCAATTATTTTGTTTCTGAGAGGGGTGGAACCATCACTGATGATCATGTTTATGTAAATAAATATCGCCGAATACCTTGTGTTGATATCATACAGTTCAATCCTGCATCTAACAGTAGTTTTGGCGATTACTGGCATACTCATGCAGATGATATGAGTAATATTGATAAAAAAACACTCAAAGCAGTCGGACAAACATTGCTGGAGGTGATTTATCAGGAAAAGTAGTTGAAAAAGAAAAAAACAGAATTCAACAATAATAAAAGGTGGCTGAATTATTACCCTATATTGATGCACAACGAATAGAAGCCGGATGTGATGAGGCCGGAAGAGGCTGTCTGGCTGGTCCGGTTGTTGCTGGAGCTGTTATCTTACCTAAAGATTTCAGGCATGAGATGTTGAATGATTCCAAGCAATTAACCGAAAAACAACGTCAGAAGCTTAGGCCTATTATTGAAAAGGAAGCTTTGGCCTGGGCAGTGGCATATGTGCATCACGAGGAGATTGACAAGATAAATATTTTAAATGCATCTTTTTTAGCGATGCATCGGGCTGTTGAGCAACTAAAACAACAACCCGGACATTTGTTGATTGATGGCAACCGCTTTAAACCCTATAATGGGATTGGACATACCTGTGTTATAAAAGGTGATGGTAAATACCTGCCTATTGCAGCGGCCAGTATTCTTGCTAAAACACATCGTGACGAATACATGGAAAAGATGCATGAACAATTCCCTGTTTACGATTGGATGAAGAATAAAGGGTATCCAACCAAAGCCCACCGGGCTGCTATTAAAGCCCATGGACCATCTCCGATTCATCGAATGACTTTTCGCCTCCTCGACGAACAGTTGAGTTTGTTTTAATTACTTATTTTTTGATTTTTCAAAGATTGGTGAACGGAGTCTCTTTTTTAGTTTGGGACTGGCTCTGAATTTCATTTTTATACCCTTAATGCACCTTTTGTTTACTTCTTCTTTTGAATTTTTTACTTCACTGGAAAAATGAAGACTAAAGATGCCCAGTGAACCTAAGCTAACAGAGTTGTTATCCATTAAAAGAAGAGGAATGAGATCCGTTAATCCAACTAAGGTTGCATAAATATCGGCTGGAGAAAGGGTGGATTCTTTAGCTAATTGTTTGGCTACCATATCCAGGTCGTACATCTTTCGGTCACAGGCTCTAGCATAATAGATGTCTCTTACTTCGCCAGTTGATGCCGGTGTTTTCTGTTTAATTACCTTATATTTCAGTGTCATGAAGCTATGATTTTAATTGTAAGTTACCTGTTTTTTATAATATAATACAGGTTAAATCAATTTATTACCTATGTAATAAATATTTATATCATAGGTAAAATAATATTCTAACCTAGGTCAAAAATTAAATTATACACTAGGTTTTTCAGTTTTGGAGCACATCTTTTATTATTTTAATCGGTTGTATTTCTATGTCTGAAGGCACAAAAAAGAGGGTGTCCAAAAATTAAACATCAGAACAACGTTAGTTTCAATTTGTAATAAAATATCATTTTATGTCACCCCTAAATCCCCTGAA